>NZ_SFBV01000087.1:0-37901 GCF_007095585.1 Microcystis sp. M_OC_Ca_00000000_C217Col | reverse complement strand
AACATGAGATTTTTTCGACTTGTTCAAAGTGGCCGTCCGGCATCCGGACACTCAAAACGGACGGGTCGAAAGAGTCAGACTTAAGCAATTAAGCGTTTTTCGCTATCTGCGTCAACCCCGTTGACGCGACCACCCTAAAAAAGTGGCGTGGTGAGGAATCGCCGTCCGTTTTACGGCGGCGAGGATGTCAACAAGGGGGGACTAAGGGGGGATCGGCACCCCCCTTATCAAGGGGGGCAGGGGGGATCGAACCTAAAATTCATTTTTAATTTAATTATAACCAGCTACTTAATCATTCTTAATTCTCCAGCAACCACGAGAATTTTTGATTTTTACAAGAGGTCTAGTTATGTCTTTATCAATTCGGGTAATTATCCTAATAGCGACGACAGTTTATCAGACGTTATCTGTTTGGTTAGAAGAACAAAAAGCACCTCCGGGTAATTTGATTAATCTGGGTAAATATCGCCTACATTTTTGTCTAGCAGGAGAGGCTAGTCCCACTATTATTATTGACCATAGTTTAGGGGGAATTGAGGGATATTTTTTGATAGAAGAATTGTCACAATTAGCTAGGGTTTGTATTTATGATCGAGCCGGTTATGGTTGGAGTGATCCTAGTCCATATCCCCGAACTAGCTACCAAATTGTTCAGGAATTAGATAAATTACTAACCCAAGCAAAAATAGAACCACCTTATATTTTAGTTGGTGATTCTTTTGGCAGTTATAATGTTCGACTGTATGCTCATCTGTTCCCAGAAAAAGTAGTAGGTTTGGTACTCACAGATGGTTTACACGACAAAGGAATGCTGAAAATGTCGCCAGCATTAAAGGCATTAAAATTATTTTTCATCTCTGGATTTTTGATGTCGATTATTGGCTCAATTTTAGGCATTATCCGAGTTTTGAGAGTTATGGGAGTTTTTGAATTATTAAAACCAGAATTGCGTCGCTTTTCCCCGGATTCTTGTGATCGAGTTAAGCGTTCTTTCTGTCGCGCTAAACACTGGATGACGATGAGTAGAGAAATGCTTAATCTCGACCAAAGCGCTCGTCAGGTAAGTGAGGCTAACAATTTCGGTAATTTACCGATAGTTAGTATTAAAGCTAATTCTTTTTTTAAACCTTCCCTTTGGACTCGCTTTATTCCCCTCAAAAGTGCCAACCAACTCCGGGAGGAGATGCACCTAGAATTAGGCAAGTTATCCAAAGATTTTATGGAAATACAAGCGGATAAAAGTGGTCATTTTGTCTGGATGGATCAACCGGATGTGATGATCGATGCGGTCAGAATTTTGCTTGACAAAATTAACTCTGTGTGCTAAGTAATAAGGTAAAGTTAACTTCCTAGTTAGGATAGGCAAAAGGCAAGAGATTCGATCGAGATTAGCTGAAATCCTAGAGACTTATTGCCTAATTAGGGTTTGCTGAATAAATGTGAAATGTAGGCAAGGTAAGGGTTTTGTGGCTTTTCTGGCGAAACAGGTGCCAGATTTTGAGAGAATCCTGCTTCAAAACCTTGCGTCTTCATCGTCCCCCGTCCTGTAGGGGCGAAGCATTCGGGCAATAACCTATCGGTGAAACCGTAGATTTTCTATCCGAATGCTTCGCCCGTACTTATTCAGCAGACCCTAATTAGGGTTTGCTGAATAAATCTAAAAACCTTGTTCGATAAAACTTTTAGACTTTTTTGATATCAAAAAGTGTCAGCCATTGGAGTGAACGGGGGGGAATAAAACCCTACACCCCACACCCTACACCCCACACCCTACACCCCACCAACAGACTTTTTGCCGCAAACCCTAATTATTGAGGGTAATAATCTGAGCGCTAAAACCCTGTTTAGTCAACTCTTGTACCCGTTGTTTAGCTTGGTATTGTTGCTGAAATAACCCCGCTTGAATAACATTTTCTCCCGCGCGGATAAATGCGAGGGGTTCAATTTCTTGAATTTTTGCCAACGCTTCTGTACTATTACTCCTAACTTCAACCCGAAAGAGTTGATTAGTCGCAATAACCCGCTGCTGTGGTGGGGGAGAAGGGGGTTTATTGGTGCGATTTTGCGGTGTGGGAGCAGGTGGATTGACAGTTTGACGATTATGATTATTAACCAGCGTAGCATCGGCAGGACGCACGGTAGCGGGAGCTTGAAAAACGTATTCTCTCAGGGGTTGATTACCGGAAACTGGGTCCGCCACCAGAGGACGAACTGAAGGAGAATTAACTGGGGGCAAATTTAAGGGTGGACATTGGGAACAATTAACAGCACTGGGACTGTCTGAACGTTTAGTTGGTTGTCTCACCGCCGGCGGTGGGGGCAAACGACGACCGGGATAAAGATTCTGGGCAAAAGATAAGTTTGCTTTTAGCAGTAGCGTTGCTTGAGCGATTATCCCGACTTTTAACCAAAATAAAGCCGAGAAAAACAGTAGGTTTGTTCTCATCATGCTGGTTTGTCCTCACACGAAATTTGGGTACACCATGTCCAAATTTTAAAGGAGGAGATGCTAGTCTAGAAAGTATATTGGTTAAAAATCATTACAAGGTTTATGGGAAAAGTTGTTGTCGGTCTATCGGGGGGAGTAGATAGCTCTGTTGCCGCTGCCGCCTTACACGCTCAAGGTTATGATGTTATTGGCTTGACCCTGTGGTTAATGAAGGGTAAAGGTCAATGCTGCTCCGAGGGAATGGTGGATGCGGCCTTTATTTGTGAGCAGTTGGGGGTTCCCCATCATATCGTCGATAGTCGCGAGCTTTTCCAAAAAGAAATTATTGATTATCTGGTTTCTGGTTACGAAGCGGGAATCACACCGCTGCCCTGTTCTCAGTGCAATAAAGCGGTAAAATTTGGCCCGATGCTGCATTATGCTAGGGAAACCTTGCAAACGGACACTATTGCCACCGGTCACTACGCTAGAATTCGTTTTTCTCCGGAAAATAACCGTTATCAACTGCTGCGCGCCGTGGATAAAAATAAAGATCAATCCTATTTTCTCTATGATCTAACTCAAGATGTACTGCGTCGGACTTTATTTCCCTTGGGCGAACAAACCAAGGCAGAAACCCGCAGGATTGCCCAGGAATTCGGCTTAAAAACAGCAGATAAACCCGATAGTCAGGATTTATGCTTGATTGAAGCTCACGGAACGATGCGATCGTTCTTGGATAAGTATATCGCGGTTAGTGAGGGCGATATCGTCGATCTCGATGGCAAAGTTTTGGGTAAACATAGCGGTATCCATCATTATACGATCGGACAACGCAAAGGCATCGGCATCGCCGCCGCCGAACCTCTCTATGTGGTAAAACTCGATCCCGTCATGAATTGGGTTATCGTCGGTAATCGCGCCAGTGCCGTTAGTGCCGCTTGTCTTGTCGGACGGATGAACTGGGTTTCTATTGCCGAACCCACCACCCCTATCCGCGCTCAAGTACAGGTACGTTATCGTTCTCCGGCCGTTCCCGTCAATGTTATTCCCCTAGAAAATAATCAAGTGAAACTGGTTTTTGATGAACCACAATTTAGCATCACCCCGGGCCAAGCAGCCGTAATTTATGAAGGGGAAATCGTTCTCGGTGGGGGGATTATTTCAGGAGCAACCCCTAATGGAGAGCCACCAATTCACAAAATAACCTGATTATGGTTCAGGGGTCATTCTGCCAATTAGGGACTCTCCCCAGCAGATTTAGCTAAAAATTAACGACGGGGTACAGAAGCCTCGATGTTAATATTCATAGCGGAGACTCTTGGTACAGGATTGCCTTTGGCGCTACCGAGACCCCGGGCCATAGCCAAGAAGCTGGAAGGATCGCCAGCTTTGGGTTATGGTAAATATTATGAAAACTTTTCTGACTTTTCTTCAGCTATTTATGAATGTCTGAATGATGTCCATCTGAAACATAAAAAAGAACTGGATTCGTTGCTCACTCTACGATTTCAGAAGTTTAATAAATCTCAGATTATGAACGTCTAAAGTATATACAATATCTGCGATCGCCCTTAAAAAGGGGGACTTTGAATCCGGTTCCCCCCTTTTTAAGGGGGACTAGGGGGGATCAATCAATGCTATAATAACCGCTATTTATCAGCAGGTAAGATAAGGGTGAATTTATTAGTCCATCGTTATCAAATTGTGCGATCGCTTGCTTCTGGTGGATTTGGTGAAACTTTTCTAGCTAAAGATACCCAATTACCAGATCATCCTTGGTGTGTTGTCAAGCAACTTAAACCCCAATCTGATCCCCAATCTTGGCAAATAGCAATGCGTTTATTTGATACAGAAGCAAGAAGTCTTTATCAATTGGGAAAACACGCTCAAATCCCCCAATTATTTGCCCATTTTTCTGAAAATAATCAATTTTATCTCGTTCAAGAATATATTGAGGGACATCCTTTAGGTGAGGAAACTATACTAGGGAAACAATGGGAAGAAATAGCAGTAATTGAATTTTTAGAAGATGTATTATCAACTTTAGCTTTTGTACATCAGCATAACGTTATTCATCGGGATATTAAACCTGATAACTTAATTAGACGCAAAGGAGATAATAAAATTATTTTAATTGATTTTGGTGCGGTAAAACAGATTATTAATTTAAGTAATCCTCAAAACCAACCTAAGACAATTGGAATAGGAACACCAGGATATATGTCAAATGAACAAAATCTAGGAAAACCTACCTTTAGCAGTGATATTTATTCTGTGGGAATGATTGCTATTCAGATGTTAACGGGATATTATCCTACCCAATTAGTTGATAGTCAAACAGGAGAAATACATTGGCAAAATAAAGTCAAAACAACACCTAAATTTACTGATATTTTAGTTAAAATGAGTCATCCAGATTTTCAACAACGCTATCCCTCAGCTACAGAAGCTTTGCAAGCAATTCAAGGTTTACAGGGAGTCTCCCCCACCATGGTGCCAACAGTTTCTATGTCTCATTCTTCATCTATACCAAATAAAGGGGGTAAAATTGCCGTTATTCCCCTAATTTTAATGTTACTTTTAGGAGGAGTAATTGGTATTGGGGTGATCAATTTATCTGAGAGACAACAAAACAATGAGACACAACATCAACCTGCTTTTTAAGCTATAAAGGTAATAGGAACAAGTTTAACAGGAGTAAGTAAGATTTATGAAGCGTCATACTTCGGGAATAGCAGTCTCACTTTTATTTGGTTTGCTAATGCTGACCTCAGGATGTCAAGGAAATTCTAATGCTGCAACAAAATCTAAGTTTTTTTGTGGAAATGCTCGATATTTAGGTAAAAATGTGCCAGCTACTATTGTCCATAATCCAAATTCAGACAGAGATTTTACTATAATTATTTGGAAACCAGATAATTATTATTTTGGTAATCAATGGAATCCTCGAAAACGATGTGATCAAGTTTCTAGACGATTCCAAGATATTTATGATCGGGATGGACTACAGTATGTCACAGCTACCGTAGCAAGTTGGATTAATGATCGAGAAGTTCCCGTTGTCTGTGGAGTAAAATCCAAAAGTGCTACTTGTGATCAAGATGATTTACTCTTTACTTTGGAAACTAAGGATGAGCCTTATGCAGTATTAGATGATCTTATGGAAATTCGTCAAGCACCTGATAACAATACACCCTTAACTAGAGGAGTAAATGATTCTAAAAATTCTGGTAAAAAGCAGCAAGTTTTTTATGATTTATCTGAGGTTTTGAAAGTAGAAAAATCCCCAAAACAGCCATCTAATCCAAACAATGGTGCAGCGTTTTAGACTCAAAAAACAAAATTTTATCTGATCATATTAATATGATCAGATAAAATTTTGTCTGAATCATTATCTAAATTATCATGCTCTATATATACAATTTAGTTAATTTTCTAGAGGTAATCATGAAACTATCTCAATTAGCGACTACTCTAATTATTGCTCTAACGTCAAGTCTCTTTAATCCTTTTCATTATGGCAATTTCAATCGTTTAGGTATTTCCTCAGTTTTAGCAGCAGATTTTTATGTAAATAATCCAGATCGTCCTATCAATGGTAAGCCTCTAACTTTAGAACAAGCCCATTATTTAGTTTTTCTTCCTGAAAACTTAGTACAGTATGGTAATACTCTTTCGGAAGCGGATAAACAAGCTATTATTGAAGATATGCCAAAAATCGAGGAATTTTTAGAAAAAAATGACGGAAAAATTGAATGGGGTAAAATATGCACAGTTTATCAAATTGCTGAAGATTGGAAAAGAGCAGTTAATGCTTGTAAGAAGGAATTAGAATCTGAACAATCTAATATAGAACAAGGAGAATTTTTAGGAGAATTAGGAATAAATGATCCTTTTGCTCAACTTGCTGAAGCTTACATAGGTGCGGGAGAATATGACAATGCAATTAATTATTTAAACAAAGGTCTTGAATTTTCTAAAGTTGGTCATCTATCGGGATTACCAAAAGAAACAAATTTTAAATTTTCATATTTATTATTAATGCGTCTAGGAACAATTTATTTGAAGCTAGGGAACTATCAAGAGTCAATCAAATATTACCAACAGGCATTAGATAATGTATCATCAAACCAACAAGCATTAACGAGTCAATTTCATGGGATAGTATCTTCAATACATGAAGGGATAGCATTTGCTTTACTTCGTCAGGGAAATTTGCAGGAAGCAGAAAAATCATTTATAGAAGCAAAGAAAAATGATGAAATCTCTTGGGAACAAACAGTTAGCTTTTTAAAACCACCGTACATTGAGGGAGGTATGACAGAGGGAAATTTAGTTGATGAACTTTCTTTCTACCCTTATGGATTACAAGAATTGAAGGTGAAACAAGGTAAATATAATGAAGCTCTAGAGTTGGCAGAAATGGGAAGAACTCGCATTCTTTCCTATTTAATCTCTAAATCAAATGATACATCTATAACTATTTCAGAAATTCAGCAACTTGCCAGAAAGAAAAATGCGACGATAGTTAAATATTCTTGGCTTGAGAGTCCTAGTAAATCTGTTAGCGCAAAAGCAGATTACTCATCTCAAATTTATATCTGGGCAATTCAACCTAGTGGTGAAATTTATTTTTCTCAAGTTGATCTTTCTCAACCATCAATTAACTCCCCACAAACTCAGGTAGAATCATTCACAAGAGGTATTAATCTCAATTCTAATTCTTCTATTAATTCTAAATTGTTGATTCCTTGGGGAATTTTACTTATAGGAATTTCCTTAAGTTACTTCTTATTACGTCATCGTAAACCCTTAATGATTGTAGGAATTGTAGCTAGTGGTTTAACATCTTCTTTCTTATTCTTTCAACAAAATCAAACCCCTTCCTTGAATATTGACAATAAAAGTTTAGTCCAACTCACTCAACAAACTTTTGCAACTGTCAGAAGTAATAATCGAGATACCCTATCTAATGCTGTGACAGCAACAATCTGTAAAGATCAAACCCAATGCTTAGACAGATTATCTCAGATTCTCATTAATCCAATTGCTCAATTCTTACCCAAAAATCCAGAAGAATCAGTTATTTTTATCCCTGATCGAGAACTCTTTAGAGTTCCTTTTGCTGCCTTAAAAACTGCTGATGGAAAATATCTAATAGAAAAGCATCCAATCCAGATTTATCCCTCTATTCAAACCCTACAACGAATTGATCAAGAATCTAGCAACAATACCCTAAATCTTACCTCAAATGCTCTAATTGTTGGGAATCCTACCATGCCTAAAATGGAAAATGGTCAACAACTTCCTGCTTTACCAGGAACAGAAAAAGAAGCACAAGTTATCTCTAATTTTTTAGGAACTCAACCCCTAATTGGTGAACAAGCGAATATACAAAATGTCACCGGACAAATGCCTAACGCTGATATTATTCACTTAGCAACGCATGGTAATGATCAAGCTATCGCTCTAGCCCCTGCTGACGAACAATCTGGCTTTTTAGGTCAAGAAATCTATAGGATGCACTTACGCGCTAATTTAGTTGTTTTAAGTGCTTGTGATACAGGATTAGGAGATATTACCAGTGATGGAGTTGTAGGTATAGCAAGACCTTTTATGGCAGCAGGAGTCAAAAGTGTAGTTGTTTCTTTATGGTCTGTTCCCGATGCAGCAACTTCTGATTTAATGATCGAATTTTACAACAATCTTAAAACTAAACCCAATAAAGCCCAAGCTTTACAACAAGCAATGTTAACTATTATGAAACAACACCCTGAACCCGTTAACTGGGCTGGATTTATATTAGTTGGAGAAGCAGAGTAAGCGATTACTGGAAGGTGTCCTATGGGTTTTGCCTGAATGGGTTATGATATGATTGGTGCGATCGCTGTTATTTCTGTCTGGGGTTTCTCCAAACGCAATGTTTTAGATCTGGTACAAAAATAAGATTAACACAAATTGTATAGTGCGATGCCGAAGGCACTGCGTAGCAGTACACCGATCTTGTCGGTTGGGTTGAGGCAACGAAACCCAACACTACCTTTTCCTATCTTTCACTTAATCGGACAACGCAAAGGCATCGGCATCGCCGCCGCCGAACCTCTCTATGTGGTCAAACTTGATCCGGTCATGAATCGGGTTATCGTCGGTAATCGCGAAAGTGCCGTTAGTGCCGCTTGTCTTGTCGGACGGATGAACTGGGTTTCTATTGCTCAACCCACCACCCCTATCCGCGCGCAAGTACAGGTCCGTTATCGTTCTCCAGCCGTTCCCGTCAATGTTATCCCCCTAGAAAATAATCAAGTGAAGCTGGTTTTCGATGAACCACAATTTAGTATCACCCCAGGCCAAGCAGCCGTGATTTATGAAGGGGAAATCGTCCTCGGTGGGGGGATTATTTCAGGAGCAACCCCATAGGGAGAGCCACCAATTCACAGGATAACCTGATTATGGTTCAGGGGTCATTCTGCCAATTAGGGACTCTCCCCGGTAGGTTTAGCTAAAAATTAACGACGGGGTACAGAAGCCTCGATGTTAATATTCATAGCGGAGACTCTTGGTACAGGATTGCCTTTGGCACTACCGAGACCCCGGGCCATAGCCAAGAAGCTGGAAGGATCGCCGGCTTTGGGTTTTTGCTCTTGGGGAACATAGCGACGGACAGCATTCTGCCAAACGATTTGGGGGAAGCCCAAAATACCACGATAGTAGCCATCGTAGCGAGGCGAGGTGATGTTGAATGGACGTTCACCGATGTCGCGGCTGGCTAGGGTGCGACGACGTTGGTAGGGAACAGTATCATAACCAAAGCTTTGCAGATACTCGTCACTGTTGAGAAGTTGATCGACAAAACCTTGAATCCCTTTGGTGGCAACGACAATCGACCAAGCAATTTTTTCTCTTTCGCTATAGACATCGCGACCGAGGACTCTTTGTACTACCTGTTCGACAAAGCGATAGTTGCTGTTTTTCTCGTAGAAGCTGTTATAGAAGGTTTTCGATAACAGTAAACCACGAATGAAATCCCGCACCGATAATTGTCCATTGCGTAATTGGGATTCGAGGAAGGGTTCCCGATCCCATTTGAAGGCATGGAAGAAAATCTGACGGTAAGCGGCTTCGATTAAATCGTCCAGGTCGGTAGGGGAGAGGACATTTTCCGTCGTGTAAACTTTCGGTTTTTCGTCTCCACCGACATCATAACCAGCTACCCGCACGTTTTGGGACTTGGGGGCGTAATTTAAAAGAGGAATGGCCAAGGGTAAACCTCCGTATCCTTAGAAATGCTTAAAAAACTTTCCTCCTAATGATAAGGGAGTAGGTGCCAACTAGAAAAGAAATATTAAAAATTCTTACAATTGTTAAGAAAACTTGCTTACCATCCGGGGTGTTGGGGAGTGCCGGAGCAGGGAGAGGGGAGAAAAAAGCTGATGACTGATAACTGATAACTGATAACTGATAACTGAATTTACCAGCCACTAATCGAATAGGATGAAGGTTCGGGGGAATCACTAGAGACTGACTCCGATGACTGATTACGGGATTCAGCACAGAAAGTGGCCGTATTAAAACCGCCAAAACGTTGAACTGTGCTAGTGCGGAGACGTAAATCGGCATCGGCAAACCAAAAACGCTCGATCGAGGTCATAGTTTCGTATTCTGTAATTAAGACTAAACCTTCCTGTTCATCAATGTGATAACGGCCCGCCACGGGAATGATTTCCGCATAACCTCGCTCCCGCAGGAGAACACCCGCTTGGGGATTATCTTCATCGGGAATTAGCGCAAAAACGGTGGTTCCTTGATGATTTTCGTCTTCTTTGTCCCACTGCATCGAACCATCCCAACTGACAAAGGCCCCCCCCACAGTCTTAGCGGGATCGACTTCGTGCATTTCACAGATAGCGATAATTTTCGGGTTATCGGCGCTTAAAGCTTCCACATAAATCTCGGAATCGCCGGTTTCTGAGCGTCGAAAGGGTAAATGATGGGTGGTGCGCTGAGATTTCCACTGTCCCGCACTTTTCTGAAAAAAGGTCATCCCGTCCATAGTTTTTATCCTCTATTTTTCCCATCTATTTTAACGCCATGGCCGTTTTCTGTAACCCTTGTCCTCCTCTCTCTCTCATTCATCCCCAAAATAATCATGATCAATTCTCTTGATTTCATAGATTTTTTGGGTCGATACACCTAAGTTATAAGTAGGGAGGCACAATTATTTGTAGGATGAGTTAGCGGTAGCGTAAACTATGCGGGCGTTGGGTTTCATGCTTCAACCCAACCTACGTTATTATTCATCCCCAAAATAATCATGATCGATTCTCTTGATTTCATAGATTTCTTTGGTCGATACACCTAAATTATAATCGATCATCAATTGACCTAATTCTTCCCCATCAATCAGCACTATTTTTATCTCATTTCTGGGGGCATATTCTAAAGCCTCTTGGGTAAAATAGGAAGTAGTGATAAAAATACCTTTTTTGGCTCCTTGTCCTGCTAATGCCCCGACAAATTTCTGGATTTCTGGACGACCAACGGCATTATTATCAGCCCATCTTTTGGCTTGAATATAGATTATATCTAAACCGAGTCTATCTTCTTTTATTATTCCATCAATCCCTTGATCACCGCTCTTACCCACTGCTTTACCTGCATCTCTAATCGAGCCACCATAACCCATTTTTACCAGTAATTCTACTACTAATTTTTCAAAAGCATCTGGGGATAATTTTCGCAGAATAGAAAGTAAGTCTGTCGCTAATGCTTGACGAATTTCTTGATAGGAGTTTTCTAGTAATTCCTCTGGGTTTTGTTCTTGATCAGAAGTTGATAAATTGCTTTCAAGAGTAATAGTTTCATTTTGCTTATTGACTCTAGTAAATTCTTGAAACTCAGGAAATTGCCTGAGAAATTTTGTATCGATATGGTCTAGATTTTGAGATAAGATTTCTTTTCCTTTCTCAGAAATTACAAAAGTTGCCCTTTGGGGTGACTCAATTAATCCCGCTTTCTTTAAATAGGTTTTTGCCCAACCGACTCGATTAGCAAAAATTTCTTGTTGTCCACTGGGAAGCATTTCTTTTCTTTCCGCTTCCGTGACTTGAAACTCTCTGACCAAGGCTTCAAAAATTTCTCGATATTTATAAACTTTGCCATCTGCAAGTATTTTTAATAGCGGCAACATAATCGATTGAAAATCTGGAATAGGCATAGTTCAGATGAAAAGCGGGGTCAGTCATTCCGATTATACAGATTAAAAATGGATTTTAGGTTCGATCCCCCCTGCCCCCCTTGATAAGGGGGGTGCCGATAGGCGGGGGGATCCCCCTTAATAAGGAGGCATCTGATAATTTTTAACGCCTACCTACTTAGATAGATAATAATACCAAATCTGTTTTTAATAGTGCGATTAACTGCCAATCGAACTTTAAAAACCCACTCCTTACTTACCTAATTCCCCACTCCCTACCCTCCTATACTTTTAAAACAGGATTTAGTATAATACACCTGAAATTATTAATGATTGGGAGGCATTCCTAAAGAATTTGAGACAGAAATTATCGCTATTGATAATCGTCTTGATACTCCAAAATAAGCTGTTTACTATCTAAATTACTTGTTAAGACTGTCTATGAGCGCCAGAGCGGGTAGCAGGGAGTGTCAATGTCATAAGTAGCTGGTTATAATTAAATTAGAAATGGATTTTAGGTTCGATCCCCCCTGCCCCCCTTGATAAGGGGGGTGCCGATAGGCGGGGGGATCTGATAATTTTTAACGCCTACCTACTTAGCTAAAAAAATCCCTATCCCTGCTATTCGTACAAAATCTCATCAAAACAAGCTTCTCCCACACTCGCTAAAGTTCTAGCGGTAGCTTTATCGGTTTTCGACTTCTGCACGAGGGCGCGGAATTGCTGTAGATTGTAACGAGCTTGGAATTTTTTAATCGTGCAGTCGCATAGGTCTTTTGCCACATCAGCAGCTAATCCTTCCCCCCGCGCTCTTTGTAAACATTCTTGACGATAACTATCGAAAGTCGTGGCAGTATTAGAACTTTGGCTAAGGTAAACGGCATTATTAGCCTGTACTGGCAAGGATAAAGCCAATAAACCGATAAAAGTTAGTAAATATCTTTGATTTCTCATCATAATCGCTTTTTTAAGCCTGAAATCCCCCACTAGATTAGAGAACTGCTGCATAAATTATAGATCGATCGCTCAACTCTTGGGTTCCAGTCTTGGCAAACTGTCATCTGTTATGCTACGATGAATACTGCTTGATCGGCGCCATCGCCAAGTGGTAAGGCAGAGGTCTGCAAAACCTTTACCCCCAGTTCGAATCTGGGTGGCGCCTTGGAAAATATCGGCAATCTTTTCTTGATTGCCTTGTCTAAATTAAGGTTTACCAAGGTTTTACCTAGAATGTCGGATGAATGCCCCCGCTACATTTTTCGACAAGATACTCACCTTTGCGGGGGATGAAATCCGACCAGAATATCAACCGCGGAGCATCGGTTTAATTCCCCCATCTGTCGGTAAACTGTGTTATCAGTAGTCAGGCAAAATAAATTTCCTAGTGAAGATAGGCAAAAGGCACTCTTGCAATAGGCAAAAGGAGGAATAGATAATCAGTCTTTAATAACTGGATTTAGTGTTATAATTAATTTAACCAATGGTCGAGGATTATTAGATGCTAGTCGTAGAAGCGAAGTTAAAAAACGGAACACCAGAGCAATATCACCGGCTTGATGAAGCAATTAGAACATCTCAGTTTGTGCGTAACTCTTGTGTTCGTTATTGGATGGACAATAAGGGGACAACCCGTAATGACCTCCAAAAACTTTGCGCGGTACTAGCTAACAATAAAGAGACACCATGGGTTAATAAATTAAACTCTCAAGCTCGTCAATCGGCTGCTGATAGAGCCTGGCAATCAATTAATAGGTTTTATCAGAATTGTCATGCTAAGATACTTGGGAAAAAGGGTTTTCCTCGGTTCAAAAAGCATAGCCGTTCCGTTGAGTATAAACTAACGGGCTACAAACTATCTAATGAGCGACGTAAAATCAGATTTACTGACGGGTTTAAAGCAGGAGAATTTGATTTATGGTGTAGTCAAAAGACATTAGTTTATTATTCAGAGCAACAGATTAAACGGGTAAGAGTTGTTAGACGTGCTGATGGTTATTATTGCCAGTTTTTGATTGACATAGAACGGAAAGAATACCATAAACCAACGGGACAAATAACAGGAATTGACTTAGGGTTAAAAGAGTTTTATACTGATGCCCAAGGCAATACTGTAGAGAATCCACGTTATTTACGAAAGTCAGAAAAACGACTGAAAAAAGCACAAAGGAGATTATCAAAACGATTTCTTCAAGGGAAAAAACAGTCTAAAAACTATCACAAGCAACGGATAAAAGTAGCTAGGCTTCACCTGAAAGTATCAAGACAACGTAAAGACAAAGCAATTAAAGACGCTTTGGCGTTAGTCCAGTCTAATGATCTGGTAGTTTATGAAGCTTTAAAGGTAAGAAACTTAGTAAAAAATCGTCAGCTTGCCAAGTCGATTTCTGATGCTTCTTGGTATCAATTCACTGAATGGTTGAATTATTTTGCCAAGATTTATCGGATTGTTTGTATTGCTGTTACTCCCCATTTCACGACTCAAGATTGTTCAGTTTGTGGGACGAGAGTTCAAAAAACCTTAAGCACTAGAACTCATCAATGCCCCAATTGTAAAACAGTCTTGGATAGGGATCATAATGCAGCAATAAATATTCTTAAAAAAGGGTTGCAATATTTGGGAAATCATCTCAACGGTACTGTTGGGCAAACAGAAACCGACCCAAACGCCTTGGGAGAGTCCGGTCTCTGGGTTTTCAGTGGAGACATTGAGAATCTAAGCTGTCTCGTTGAACAAGGAATTTCTAACAGCGATGTGGAAAGAATCCCCCGTCACAGCGTAGCTTGACGGTGGGAGTATGTCAATTGATAGGCTGCCACTAGATAACGAAAAATATACTCAACTATCTCTAAATAATTCTCGGTAGTTTCTAGAGACTCACCCCACACCGTCACACCATGGTAAGAAATCAGTAAAGCGGGAATTTCCGGGGGGAAAGTTGAGAATCTACTTTCTATTTCTGCGGCAATTTTCGGCACATCGAGATAGTTAGCAAAAACCGGCATAAATACTTGAGGATTTTCTACCCAAATACCTAAACCTTTCAACATTTCTAAGGGAGGTAACGATAACTTATCCTCACGAGCAAAACGGGAAACTAAATTCGCTTCTACCGAGTGAACATGATAACAAGCTTGTGCTTGGGGAAAGAGACAATAAATCACCTGATGAATGCTAGTTTCGGCCGAAGGACGATTATCTCGATGAGCTAATTCTCTGACTTTTCCCGTCAGATCCACGCGCACAAAATCCTGTTCTGTGAGTTTACCTTTACTTTTGCCACTGGCAGTAATCCAAAAACTATGATCATCAACTTTAGCGGATAAATTACCCGCCGTGCCAAGCATCCAACCCAGTTGATAAAATCTTCGGGCAGCTGCCACTAGAGACAGACGAGGATCGCTCATGGTTTTTAGAGATATGGTGGATAGGTATCGACCTATTATAACAAGTTGAAGCGAGCAGACGACCCACTCGCCAGCAGATTTGGTGAGGATGTCAATCTGGATAATCTCGCTCAAAACTAAAGCCAAGGCAGAATAGGGTGAGGAACCAGTGAGTCAAAGTAGGTAGGCGTTAAAAATTATCAGATCCCCCCGCCTATCGGCACCCCCCTTATCAAGGGGGGCAGGGGGGATCGAACCTAAAATCCATTTTTAATTTAATTATAACCAGCTACTTAATGTGTTGGGAGTGTGTTAGGTTAAAGATAATTGCAGCTTTGATGAATCGAGGGTTGAGCCGTGAATAACAACTTTTTCCGCAGCTATTCTGTCAATGATTCTGGTTTGGGTTGTTTCTTATCTTTGATTTTAGTCGGATTGTTGTTAGGCTCGATCGGACTGGGTTGGTTAGTCAATGGTTTTTTAATTCTCGTGGCATTCCTAATCATTTCCCCTGTGATTGCTTGGGGTATTTTTCGCTGGTGGTTACGACGCAATTTAGTTGAAGATAGCTGTCCCGTCTGCAGCTACGAATTTACGGGTTTTAATCGCACGGAATGCCAATGTCCTAACTGTGGTGAACCATTAAAAGTGGCAGGGGGTAAGTTTATTATTCTCACCCCTCCCGGTACGATCGATGTACAGGCGATCGAAGTACCTACCGGACAGTTGGAAGATTAGGGTCAAACCATCACCATCTAGGCACGCGCACCAAGCTGAAAGCGGGGGTTCTGAATTTTAACAATAACAGCAGTCCCAGCAGGTGAATTGACCAGTGAACGAGAACTAAGCCCCAAATAATTGCAAAAATCAAACTACTAACGGCAAGAGCTTTAAAAATATCATTATCGGTCTTTTGATACCAGAGAAGACTAAGGAAGGAAAGCAGTAGGAGTAGAAGCGGAAAAAGTGGGGAGAACATGGGGATCACCATTGGGTGAGGGGACTGTCTTCACATCCATAGCCTATCATTTTCCCTTGACGGCTACGGGTAGCAGCGGCTACATTACCCCCTATTTGTCATAAATCTTTAGAATCAAATTAAAAAGTTTACAAGCCAATCTTTTAGCCTAAAGGTGGCGCGACAATCATCCTCATTGTAACGCAAAATAGCCGCCAATAAAGTCCGATCTCCTGTTTTTAACCACTGGTCATACCACCAAACGCATTGATCCCCGCTTACTCCCCGGTCGCGCCATTGAAAGCCAATCCAGTTAGCGAGGGATTTTAAAGAATAACTTTCCACGGGAAAAGTTACCGAGTTAACTACATGATAGTGCAGATCAAAACAGCGAGAAACTAACTGATTAATCAAAGAAGAAGGAGTTTTATAAAGATAACCCAATCGCTTAATTGTTTCCACTTCGTACTCAGAAAAGTGAAAAATTGGTGCTTGATAATCCTGCATGACTAAGGTTAAAAATTCCTGCCATATCCTGCCTTCATCTTCCGGCTTTTCTGCCAAAAAGGGATAAAATTGCTGGGTATTAACTCGATAATCAACCCGTAAAATCCCCAAAAGATAATCTAAATTCTGTTCTGGTTCCGCTTCGATATCAAAATAAAATTCAATCTCGGCCCTCGGTAGGGGAGACAAATAAGCAGTTTTGCCGTTACTTTTGCGAAAGGGCCGATTTTCAATAATTGCTTGGGCCTGTAATTGTAACTGATTAGCCACCTCTAACCCCATCCCCTCCCCCATACGGGTAGGACAGGTAAGCGCCAGGGATTCCATGGTGGAAACCCCCAAAGACTGTAAAAATTGGTAACGACTAGGAGTCACCCCCGGGACTAAAGAAAGATGTTGACTCGCTTGGGCGATACCATAACAGTGACTATACCAATGACATAAACTGCAACGCTGACGCGAGATAAAAACTTCTGGTTCTTGGCGATTAATCACCATGGCGCCGAACTTTTTGATTATTTCCTCTAGTTTAGTTAACCAGAGATTCAATTCCACCCGATAGCGATTATGACGACGTAGGACAATTTCCGCATAACTGGGAAAAACTCCCTGCATACTAGCCAATAAATAGGCGTAAAAAGTAGCCAGCAGCTTATATTCAGGCTTAGGACGGCGCCCGAGTTGAATATTGAGGGGATAATAAACCCAATCGCCAAATTTCGACTCTCCTGCCTGTTTAATTAATAAATGCGGGGAACCGGTTAAAGAGACGGGATAGGTAGATTGCAAAAGGACTCCGTGATAAATACAGGGTACCCCCTGACGCATCAAAGCTTCCGTTTCCCTAGCGGCGGCCAAAATATCAGTGCTGGGGGTAGTCAGGGAACAATAATCGGGATAGGAGTCTTGCAGGACTTTTTTAACGTGAATTTGACTCTCCTGGCGCAATTTAAGCAAAAAATCTCGCTCAGGGTCTTTTTCTTGGCTATTGCCGTAGAGATTTAAAAACCCACGGCGTTGACAACGTTGGTAGTCTAGAAGTAAATCATCGGTCAGTAGCATTCTATCAAGGAGAAAAGTTAAGCTTTCCTGGACCTGTGAGGTAAAGTAAAAAATAATAAACTTAAAAAAAGAAAACATTCCCAAGTATGTTTCCTCTACTCTAATACTATTGTGACAATTGCGACTTAATCCGTCGATAGAATTCAGCCTTCGGTCGTCCGTCGTCAGGAAATGGGGAAATGGGGAATTCAACTAAAACCCTAAAACCCCAAAACCCAACACCTTCTGACTGATAACCGATAACTGATAACTGATAACTGACCCCCCATCTCCTCGCTTATGCAGAATTTAGACGAAAATAGCCTCGATTGCCCCGTTAGTAAAGCGGATTTAGCCGAACAAAGACAGGAATTTCGGGGACTTAGCAATAAAGTTTATTTTAATTTCGGTGGTCAGGGAACCTTGCCCAAGGCCGGATTAGAAGCAATTATCGATGCCCATAATTTTCTCCAACAAAAGGGGCCTTTTTCAGGACAGGTAAACGATTGGATTACCAAAAAAACGGAACTTCTCAGGCAAGAAATGGCTCAGGAGTTGGGAATTAGCCCCAGCAATCTCTCTATCACCGAGGATGTCACTGTGGGCTGTAATATCGCCCTCTGGGGAGTTGATTGGCAAGCGGGGGAACATATTTTACTAACCGATTGTGAACACCCCGGAATTATGGCCACAGTTCGGGAAATTGCCCGTCGTTATCATCTGGAAATCTCCACTTGTCCTATTCGGGAAACTTTAAACGGTGGCAACCCGATAGAAGTGATTTCCGCTCATCTACGTCCAAAAACTAGGGTTTTGGTGGTTAGTCATGTTCTCTGGAATACCGGACAGGTTTTACCCCTCAAGGAAATCTCGCAACTTTGTCATGATAATTCCGTCACCGAAAAACCCGTTTTAGTGGTGGTGGATGCTGCCCAATCCGTGGGTTGTTTGCCCTTAGATTTAAGCACTACTGCCGCCGATTGTTATGCTTTTACGGGTCATAAATGGTGGTGTGGACCGGCCGGTGTGGGGGGGTTGTATATTCGTCCCGAAATTTTCCCTAGTTTACAGCCCACTTTTATCGGTTGGCGCGGTGTTGAAACAGATAACCGAGGACAGCCTATCGGTTGGAAACCGGATGCCAGACGCTTTGAAGTGGCCACTTCTGCCTATCCTCAATTTGAGGGTTTAAGGGCAACTATTGCGGTACATAACACCTGGGGTGATGGGGGACAAAGATACGAAAAAATCTGTCAATTAGCGGCTTATCTCTGGGAAGAATTAAAGAATATTAAAGGGGTGAAATGTTTAAAAAATTCTCCACCGGAATCCGGTTTAGTTTCCTTTCAAATTGACTCGGCTATCACCCCACAAAAGTTAGTGCAACAGCTAGAAAAACAAGGGTTTTTACTGCGAACTCTCCTCGACCCCCTCTGTGTGCGTGCCTGTGTTCATTATTTCACTTTGCCCTCGGAAATCGAGCAGTTAGTAGCAGCTATCCAAAAGTTAGTTTAAAATCACACTATACATGGCGTGGCTCGGTTCGTCGAATAATTAGTGCTAGGAGGGCTAACAACCGTGAACGAAGAACATATTACCAGAGTCACCCGCGAACAGTGGGCGAAGTTGAAAGCCAAAACGGACTGGGAGAAAGTTAAAGGGATGAACGATGCGGAAATTGCCAAAAATGCCCTAGAAGACCCCGATAATCCACCGCTGCCGGCTGATTTTTTCGATGAAGTCGTGGAATGCACCCCAGTTTCCTTGAATCCCTAACCCTCCGATTAGTAACTGGATTTAGGGATTTTATCGGGGGCTGTATTAGCCTAGACTAACACAGCCCAAAGTTACCGTTTAAATGTCCAAATCTGTAAGATTTAAACGCGGTCCGTGGGTTTCGATAAATTCTCGCCGGGGGGCAACTCGATCGCCCATAAGAATCGTAAATAATTCCTCAGCTTTGGCTGCGTCTTCGATTTCTACCCGTTTTAAAGTGCGAGTTTCGGGATTCATAGTAGTATCCCAAAGTTGTTGGGGCATCATTTCTCCTAACCCTTTAAAACGTTGGATTGTGTAGTTAGCATTGGAGGGAAATTCCGCTATCTTTTGCTGTAATTCTCGATCGCTATAGCAGTAGGAATGATTTTTACCGCGTTCCAATTTATAGAGAGGAGGACAGGCGATATATACATAACCTTGGTCAATTAAATTCTTCTGATAACGATAGAAGAAAGTTAACAACAAAGTTCGGATGTGTGCGCCATCCACATCAGCATCAGTCATTAAAACAATGCGATGATAGCGCAATTGTGAGGGGTCGAAATCTTCTCCTTTAATCCCTAAACCGAGGGCCGTAATTAAGGATTGAATTTCCGTATTTTTGTAGATTTTGGCATCATCGGTTTTTTCGATATTGAGGATTTTTCCCCGCAGAGGTAGAATCGCTTGAAAACGACGATCGCGCCCCTGTTTGGCACTGTTATGGACGAAAACGCCGGAAGCAAGGGCAAAGTTATGGGTATGAGGAACCTCGATATCATAGACATCGAATCTTGTTTCTAATCGCTTGATCGCCACAACTCGATGATTGTAATTAGCCACCGCTTCTAAGGCTTTATTTTTATCACCATCAAAGTAGCGATCGCAGAAAGAATCGAATCGCAATATTGATTTATCCCGCGTCTGAAGCCGATATTTTTGATAAGCTTCCAAATCAATATAACCTCGATCGATCTCAATTTGTTTTAAGGTCGCTAGGGTTTTTTGATAGTAAGTTTTCTTGATTGTGTTAATTCCCTGCCAACGATTATACCCATCAGCGATCGCATGAGTGAACAACCAAGAATCGGAAGCGGGATTCCAGACCATTTCATAACCGTTAATGGTGATTCCGGGGTCACGAAGATCGGACAATTTCCGATACAAAGGCATTAAAGCATCTTCTGGAGTTAAAGCCGCAGCAGGTTTATAGCTACCATCTCTTAACAGGAAAAGATGGTCAGGAGTACAAATAATCGCTTCACCATGATCGAGAGTAATTTTAATTACTTCTGCGTCTTTTTTGGTGATGCGGGCATTAATAACTCGTTCAACCCCGATCGTGCCATTGTCACGAATGGTATAACAAAAATGTTCCTTTCCTTGCGCTTGTTCGGTCACTAGCTGTTTAAAACTGAGGTTGCGTCCATCGACAAGGGCGATTTCTGTATCACCATGAAAACAGCCGCCGGCGCTGTCCCCTTCAACGATGTAAATTTCTGACTTTTCTGGGTCTCTTTCGCTACAATCAGCCAATTTACCCGGTAAAGGGGAGGATTCCAAGACCGATTTCCGTCGTACTAAGTCCCGGGCCCGTCGGGCTGCTTCCGCCGCCTTGTACGCTTGTACTGCTTTTTCAATAATCGTGTCGGCCACTTGGGGATTTTGTTCTAGGTATTCGTTGAGAGTTTCCCCCACCAGGGAATCAACAATACCCCGGACTTCAGTGTTACCCAATTTGGTCTTGGTTTGTCCCTCAAATTCCGGTTCGGGGACTTTTACGGAAATAACGGCGGTTAAACCCTCGCGGACGTTTTCCCCCGCTAGATTAGGCTCGTTTTCTTTAATTTTATTGCGTTTACGAGCGACATTATTTAAAGTACGAGTCAGAACTGCCTTTAATCCTTCTAAGTGAGTTCCCCCGTCAATGGTGCGGATATTATTAGCAAAACCGAGAATATTGTCGCTATAGGCATCTATACACCACTGAAACGCCACTTCGATATTAATTCCGTTCTTTTCCCCCGATACATAGATAATATCTTTGTGCAGGGTTTCTTTTTCCCGACACATATAGGCGACGTATTCTTTAATACCCCCCTCATAACAATAGGTTTCGATGTGGGGTTCTTCGGGACGGTAATCGCTAAAGGTGATTTTAACACCGGCATTTAAGTAGGCTAGTTCTCGTAAACGTCCGGAGAGGGTACTGTAATCAAATTCGATACCTTGGCTAAAAATTTCGGTGTCCGGCAGGAAATTAACCCTAGTTCCCGTTTTTTCCTCTTGACTGGGACTGCTGACCAATTCTGTGACGGGGATACCCCTTTCGTAGCGTTGGATATGTACCTTATGATCGCGCCAGACGGTGACATCGACCCATGCAGAAAGAGCATTAACGACGGAAATCCCGACTCCGTGTAACCCTCCCGACACTTTATAACCACCACTGCCAAATTTACCGCCGGCATGAAGTATAGTGAGAACGGTTTCGAGAGCAGATTTACCCGTGGTCGGGTGAACATCGGTGGGAATACCCCGGCCATCGTCGGTGACGCTGACGGAACCATCGGCCTTGATATCCACTTCGATATGAGTACAGTAACCCGCTAGGGCCTCATCGATCGAGTTGTCCACCACTTCATAGACTAAATGATGTAGTCCCCGCGGCCCAGTCGTACCGATATACATCCCCGGCCGCTTCCTGACTGGTTCTAACCCTTCGAGAACTTGTATCTGTTCCGCGCCGTAGTTACTTGTCATAAAATTTCCCTGAAAAGGCTGTGATCCCTGATTGAACCTAAATGAATGGCAAAATCTTCAAAAATTGTAGCACATAAGGGTTAAAGACTGCTTAAATGCCTTTAGGGAGAATTTTTTATTGGGGTTGGGGTGTTGGTCAGTAAACAGTGAGCAGTAAACAGTAAACAGTGAGCAGTAAACAGTAAACAGTGAGCAGTAAACAGTGAGCAGTAAACAGTAAAAAGGCAGCTGCGAGCTTGTCCCTTAATACTATTCACTGAAAACTCACACCTGAAAACTCGCACCTGATAACTGATAACTGATAACTGATAACTGATAACTGATCAATAGTCTTTAAATAATGTCATCCTCAAATTTATAACCGACACCGACTACAGTTTTGATAAAGATCGGATTAGCAGGATCGGGTTCTACTTTTTTGCGTAAGCGTCGGATATGGGTATCTACTACCCTTTCATCGCCAAAAAAATCATTTCCCCAGAGATTATCGATTAATTGGGTGCGACTCCAGACGCGATTGGGATAACTGACAAAGGTAGCTAATAAATTAAATTCTAAGGTGGTTAAATCGAGGGTTTCCTCGGGCATTCCCTCCAATTTACGAACAGCAGAATGTTGATCTAAGTCGATAATAAAATGACGGCTGCGATGGAGTTGCTGGGGTTGACTATCGTGTCTTAAACTACGTCTTAATAAGGCTCTTACCCGCGCGGTTAATTCCCGGGGACTAAAGGGTTTGACCATATAATCATCGGCTCCCGTAGATAGACCGATAATGCGATCAATCTCTTCTCCCCTAGCGGTTAACATTAGGATATAGGGGTCTTTTGTCCCAGGTTTTTGGCGAATTATAGCACACAATTCCAGTCCGTCTAATTCCGGTAACATTAAATCTAAAATAACTAAGTCTGGTTGCTTTTGATAAAATAGTTCTAGTCCTACCCTACCATTATAAGCCAGATGACAATTAAATGATTCCCGCTCTAAAGTTTGCTGAATCAAATGGGCGATTTCAATTTCATCTTCGATAATAACGATGTCCATAAGTAAGTAGTTATAATTTAATTGAAGATAGATTTTGCCTTTGATCCCCCCTGCCCCCCTTAATAAGGGGGGTGCAGATGCCCCCTCAATAAGGGAGCATCTGACAATTTTTAAAACCTACCTAATTAGGCATATTTTAACATATGAGTCATTCATTTCTTGCTCGGGGTTGAACATTGAAATAATTGTAATTTTTGAGATTTTTTGGGGGGGAGAGTTGGCAACTCTCCCGACTTTTGTGGACTGGGAACTTTTCAAGGTAAAGGGACAAACTGCTCACCAGAGGGAGTCGAGCGCACTTGAATTAAGACAGGTTGACCAACGCGATCGCCAGTATTAGGATCAAAGCTAATTTTTCCGGTGGCCCCTGTTTGATGAAAACTGCTGGAGCGCAGCCTGGATTGTAGGCCCTGACGTTGAGGATTTTCCCTTAAACCGGCAATAATCACCCGTGTAGCGTCAAAACTGGTGGCTGTGCGCCAACTAACCGGACCGCGCCACTGTTCCTGCATAAGATTGGCAAAAGTCTGGTTAACCGAGGGGTGCCAGGGTGCGGCAAGGGTTAAACCTTGGACGTTTTTGCCGCCATCTTCGAGGGTGCGAATATTGTAGAGGGTGGGACTACTAAACAGAGGCAAACGCTGACGATTGGAGCGAATAACCTCAAAAACGGGATCGAGACGATCAACATGAGCGACGACAAATAGGCCGTTAGCACCCCCAGAAATCGCCTGATTAAGGGCTT
This sequence comes from Microcystis sp. M_OC_Ca_00000000_C217Col, assembly GCF_007095585.1. Lineage (NCBI taxonomy): Bacteria > Bacillati > Cyanobacteriota > Cyanophyceae > Chroococcales > Microcystaceae > Microcystis > Microcystis sp. M_OC_Ca_00000000_C217Col. The sequence goes on along the minus strand of NZ_SFBV01000087.1, from coordinate 14,077 downwards.
GATCGGCCTTAAAATTGGGGACACTCAGATCGCAGACAATCGGCACAATTTGACCGCCTTTTTTCGCCACATTAGCCATCAACTCATCTTTAAAGGAAATATTATCGGGAGCTTGAGAATCGTAGCAAAAAGCAATTTTCTGGACTTTAGCAGTATTTACTATGTAATTTGCTAATTTTTCCGTAATTTTGCCGTTAGAAGCCACCAGACGAAAGATATAATTTCCCGCACCGGAGAGATTATTAGCCAAGGAGGTGGGAGAAATCATCACCAAACCGCCTTTTTCGTAGATAGGAGCGGCGGCTAAACTGGCATCGGAGGCATTATGACCGATAACGGCGATAATATCGGGATTTTTGACTAATTCCCTGGCTACCTCTTTCGATATCTGCGGCTGATTATCGTCATTAACCACGATAACCATCAGTTTTCTGCCGTTGATCCCTCCCTGTTGATTGATCTGGGTTTGTGCGCTGGCGACTCCTCGCAATATTTCCTGAGCGACGTTGGGATTAGTTGTCGCTGGCACAACAACGGCGATTTTGAAGGGATTTGAGCCAGTTTGCAGGTTGCTGAGATAAATTACGCTTTCGGGATCGTTGGGATGTTGAGCGAGGGATTTTTGCAGGAGTTGCTCTGCTTCTTGGTGATTACCTTGAGCAATGGCAGCGATCGCTGATTCTTTGGTGGTGTTAGAATTAGTTTTGATCAGGAGATGATTGCCGTAACTGATGCGGGGATTATTATCGGCTTTTGGGGCAAATATTGCCGAGATTTGGGGAAAAAGAAACCAACCGATCAACCCCAGTAAAACATAGGAAATTGGCGGTAAACCCGCTTTTTTGCCAGTCTTTGTCATTGCTTTACTCCTTAACTTTGCTGATTGAATTCGGCTAAACGGCGGTTAATTTCGTCATCAAGGCTTAAGAAATCGATTTCTTGAGCTAATTTCTCGCTATAGTTCTCGCTTAATTCACTATAGACGTTTTCTTTTCGATAACGGTCGTTAATCGCTTCATTGGCATCCTCAAAGCGATCGCGGGAGTTATTGAGGTTGAGACTACTATCAAATTCGTTTATTTTACCTAAAGCCTCATTCATGGAACTAATCGCTTTTAAGTTGCTCATTTCTAACTTATAATGCTCGATTTTTTCCTGCTCTTTACGAAGTTTTTCCTTAGCAGCAATGACCACTTTTTCGGCATTATCAACCCGATCTTTCATGGCGGGTAGAATTTTTTCTAGGGAGATAACCTTAACCATAGCCAGTCTTGCCGCTTCTTGAAGACCTTTTTTTTGAGCGGTGACAGCCTGCTGCAAGTAGTTTGTGTGTTCCTGTTTTTTTGCCTCGTATTGTGCTTGAGCCGATTGCTGGGCGGCTACTACTTTCGCCACCGATTCTGTCAATTCCGCTAGGGATTTTTGCATCAATTCTAGGGATTCTTTGGCCGATTCTACGGCAATTTTTCCGCCGGATTCGATGGGAATACCCCACAACCAATTCCAGATCGCAACGAGAGAATTTCCTGCCTTATCACCGATCAGCCAAAAAATCAAGGCCTTGGGGGTTAATTTTTTTAACAATTTCATGCCGTCTGTCTCCTAGAGGTATTACCTGTTAATTAGGAGTGATGGTCAACTTTAATGCAGTGGATAAGGTTAAGTTTTGTAAAAAGTCTTGACAAGGATAGGAAGGTTTAGACTGGACCGGCAGATTTAATGGGAGCGAGGGGGACAAATTGACCATTTTTGACCTGTAGAATCAAGTAGCGGCGATCGTCAGGATTATTATTCATGTTGCGGACACCATTCTCATCGAATCTAACAGTGCCAGTCATTCCTTCAATAGAAAAATCGTTTCTTAAAACTTGATTTAACAATTCTCGATCGAATTTTTGTCCTTGTTGGGATAACTGTCGCAAAGCGGTGAGGATAACTTTAGTCGCATCGTAGGCCATGGGAGTGCGCCAAACGTTGATCTTATTTTGCCAAAAACTGTGGATATAATTATCTTGTTTGAGATCATACCAAGGCACGGCGATAACTAAATTTTCTACCCCCTGTTTACCTTCTGCAAGGGTGAGATAACTTTGAAAGGTGGGGGAACCTAAAATCACTAAGTTTAACTGTTCTGCGGGACGTTGCTTAAAGATATTAGCGGCTCTTTTCAGATCGTTAACATAGGGAGCAATCATCAGTATATTTACTTGATATTGAGCGATTTTTTGATAAATTTCCTGTTCATCTAAATTAATTTTGGGTTCGATATTGCAGTCAAAATTTCCATCTTTAACAAGTTTTTGCAAGCTCTGACCTCGGAGAATGTTTTTATATTTTTCAGCGAAGTTATAATTATCCCCAGAGCGATTATCATAACAAATTAAATTATTGGGTTTTTGGATAATTAGCTTCTCAGTTTGTTCCCGGATATATTCAATTAGGGTTGTGGCAAAAGTTTCCATCTCGGGAACCATCTTATACACATAGCCATTGCCAGAGATTTTCGAGGAAAAGCTCGTAGGAGATAGGGCAACAATTTTCCCTTGTACATAGATATCTTTGGCCGCTTCACTAGCAGCAGAAGCATTATGACCAACCACTGCTATGATTGACGGATCTTTAACAAATTTTTTGGCTCGATCTTCGGCATCTGCGGCATTATTATTATCATTAGCGACCACTACCTGTAGAGAGTGAAAATCGGGGTTTTTGGCCTGTTCATCGTTTAACTCCTGTTGGAATAAAGCAATACCTCGTAAAATTTCCTCAGCAATTTCTGGATTATTACCAAGAGGAACACTGGTGGCAATTTTTAAGGGATTTCTGTCTTGATAGGCCGCACGAGCGTTATTATAATAGATGCGAATCTCTGGATTATTGGGCAAGCGATCGAGGGATTGTTTAAAAAGCTGAATTGCTTGTTTATATTCTTGGTTTTTAAAAGCTTGTCTTCCCCGTTCAAGACTGTTATCTTGTCGGTTTGTCTCTAATAATATTTCTTCACCTAAGCTAATTTCTGGGTATTTACTAGCATCATCGGAAAATACTCCTCCCCCATATAAAATTGATAAAGTTACCAGAAGACTTAAAATAAATAACAGAGCTTGTTTCCAGCGACTAGATAGACGTAATAACCTTTTATTTTTAGGTAAAATCAACGGTGGTTCTTCGGGATTTTCTATCAAAAGAGGCAGTAAAGAAGAACCAGCAGCATCCTCCTCAAATCCGTGTAATTTTAATTCTTGCCGAGCGATTGTTAAGGATTCTTGTAGGGATTTATGTCCAAGAAAATTGGGAAGAAAAACTTCTAGAAATCTCAAAGCAACCCGCACAGCGATGGGTTCTTTCATAACAATAATATGCGGTACTCCGATATTAGCCAACTGACGACCAATACCCAACCCATCGCAGGAGTTACAGATAACAAGTTTTAAGCCTTTTCTAACAGCTATTTCTAGGGAATCTCTTAAGTTATCGTCAGCAGATAAAGCCGTATCATTATCAATGATAAAAACTCCATCGTGTCCGTCGCTACTGGTTTGACTATGACCTAAATAAACTACAATATCCCATGGATTTTTGATCAACTCATGGCGAATATTTTTCGGTGAAAGAGGCTCTTTTAAACCTGGACTTAATATTTTGTGAATATTTTTCGGTGAAAGAGTATCTTTTAAACCTGGACTTAATATATGCAGAGAAACCTTATCTTGGTTTCCTAGTAACGTTTGCAAACTGGATAAACACAGGGAAGTATGCTCGTTTTCGATGTCAATATTACCCAAAATTACTAAAACATGAATCGGAGGAGTAAGGTTAATTATCGGAGGATTTCTCTGGATAGTAAGAGCAATTTCCACATCATTCCACCAATCCCGTAAAAAATTCCAAGACTCCCAGGGAATTTGTTGTAAATCAAAGTGGGTAGTTTGGATAAAAAATCTTACTTCTGACTCAGTACCTATATGGAACAAGATATGATTTTGTATCGAACTCAGAGAACTGGAATTTAGCCATTCATTTAAGCTATCTTTTAAAGTTTTAGTGGCTTTTTTGAGGTTGTCTCTAGGATCACCTACCGCTGCATGGGTGATCATGCTATGAGGAACGGTAATTCCTAAACTGGGTTGACTTTCTACCCAATGATAATAAGCTCGACGATAATTTTGCAAAGCGGCAGCAATGTCAAGGCTCGGGACTAATTTCCCCTCAGCAAAAGGTGCTATCAAGAGATGATTGTCACGAATTTCTAGAGTGACGGAAAATCCCGTTTCAAAACTGCCATCACCAATTTTCAGAATCACAACTCTGCTCATGTCTTTACCCTTGACATTTTCTGCTATCTCTATTAAATCCTAAACTGCTCGGTAATGCTACTGTCCCCTAAACTTAGGTTAACATTAAAGCGATCGTCGGCATCAGCTAGAAAATAAAGCTGTAGATAGCTATCTAAGGGTTTCTCCCTTGCTCTTGCTTCTAAACCGGGGATTAATTGGCCTATTTCATCGCTAATTTGCAAAGATAAACCGGGGGGTAGCTTGGCAAAATTGTCCATGGCATAGGCACGAATTAAGACAGCAATTCTCTGGTGACTGGTCGATAAAACTCCCACCATTAAAGCGATTTTATAACCCATTAATTGACTACCCACATCGAGCATTTTGCGGATAGCAGCATTAGGATAATGAGGATCGATATTCCAGAGATATTCGGCCGCTTGCCAGCGAATAGTTTCATCTTGGGTTTGATGTTGCAGTTTTGCTAAAGCTTCCTCTGGGGTTAAATGTTCCGAAAATTCCACCTCTTTTTGACTAGCATACAGTTGTCTAATTTCTCGCTGAATATCTGTCAGAGATTCTCGGCTGCTGATTTTTTCAGCAGCCAACAAAAAACCCGGATTAATTGGACGATAATTGTCGATAGTGCTGAGGATTTCCTGCCATTTTTCGGTAATAATTCCCTGCAACCATTGACTAAGTTTGGTGGGGATTACCTCTAAACGCTGCTGATAAAGTTTTTCTCGCCATTGTTGATTATTCAACAAAGCTAACCACTGCTGACAACTAATATCTAATCTCGGAGAATAGGGTGAAACTTGACCTAACTTTTTAATTAAATTTTCTGCTGTTGCTGGCGATAAGTTTGCTAAAGATTCGAGTTTTCCTTTTTCACTCTCTCCCTCTAAACAACTCTGCCAAAGAATATCTAAATCATCAATTATTTGCTCACTGTCCAAATAATATTGATGGTAAATTGGATCGTATTTTGCGAGACTTTTAACATCTTTTCTGGATATAAAACCCCAGATATTGAGAAATTTTTCTGCTAAATCTACCTGCACCCCTAGATAAAAATCGGCCGCTAAATCGGGAATATCAACCCATTCTTGCTCTATTGTCAATCCCTCAATGTCAATAGCTTGACTGGGAATAGTGGTAACTTTTTTATCTTCAATTTGCCAAGTAAACCCGTTAATAAACTCCCAAAGATACTGATGGTTTTCAGGTATTATTTGAAGGGAACAATCAAGATTATCTTTCAGCCAATTGCTTAGGCATATTTGCACTAAGTAATTAATCAAAGCCTGATTTTTGGCGGTTTGATTAGAGTATTGACCGAGAATCGATCGAGCTTGTTTAATCTCTGTTTCCGAAAAAGTTAGCCAAAGGGATTTCGGGTTAATTTGTTGCAAAATATCGAGGTTGACTTTCATGGTATCTCCTAACAGATTAGATTTGAGTTAAGTAGGACTGACAAAAATATTCCAGATAAGCATCGATCTCTTGTTTTTGCCGAGATTGTAATTTAATCTCATTTAACAAAATAGGACAATCTTTGCCTTCCCTTGCACAGAGTAGCTGATAAATTTTTTTACATAATTGGGTTATTTCTCGACTAATAGTAGATGAGTGAACTCCCAATCGATTAGCGATCTGTGCTTGCGTCATCTTTTGATGATAGTAACAATATGCAATCTGTTTAACTTCATACTCAAGAGTGATTAATAACTTATTAATATCTTCCTGGATTTCTTGCTGTTGTAGTAAATCGTTACTTGGCTTCTTGCTGGAGAGATTTTCCCAAAAGTAATTGCTATTATCGTCATAATTAGTAGGCTCAAATCTAGAGTAAGGAGGATCGATATGATTACGCATTATCTCCCCTATTTGATTGAGTTTTGCTTGCACTTCCTCAACGGTGAGAATAACTTGCGGTTGTAACTGCTGTAGGCGATCGATTACCTGTTGCCAATCCTCCTCTTGCCACTTATCCAATGATCTAAGAGAAGCTTTTTTAACCTCTCGAAAACAGTTAAATATTAGCAGATGATTCTCGGTAAAGATACCCGATGTTCGTAAAACTTTTTGAATTTTATTCGCACTAAAAAGACTGACTATACCGAGATTAGTCCTGCCAATCGTTTTATACTCTCCTCGCAGAAAATTATAGAGAGTATTTCTTAATTTTTTATCTGTCCATTTTTCTAAGATTAAGCGAAAAAATCCCGGTTTGGTCTTGTTATCCTGAAAGTTACCGTAAAAATTGCGAGGATTGTTGGTGATTGCCGTAGAAAGCAAATTCAGCAAATAGTAGAATAGGGTTTCATAATCAGCATCGATCCGATGGCCGACATTTTGATAAACCCTTTGAGTTACCATACAGGAGCGATATTGTAAGAAAACCATCCAATGGGACTTGACTAATTGGTTATTAGGATCATTCTGTAACCATTGCCACAGATAAAAATACACCGCTTCATCATCGGCCACGCTTCCAGCGATCGCATCGATCGATTTTCTTAATTGTGGCACTTCGCACCAGAAAACTCGATCGCCTTCAATGGTCTTAATAGTAGTACAAAAGCACCTAATGCTCATCTCTATCACCGGCTACAGGTATCTGCTATCTGATTAGGTAAAAACCGAGGATTTTCTGCAAGAGTAGCAAATAAATTGAGCGATTCCCTTGCCAAGCGCACCTCTTTCTCTGACAATAGATGAGAGACTGATGAGAAACTATCAGTTATAGTGAGACAGCCTTAGCAAACCAGTACAAGACTCATAAATTCACTCTGAGCTGCCACAAATAGCCGTCATATCAACTTCTAGGACAAAAATTAGGAATGCGAGTAACTTTTACCGAAAATCAGGGTTTTAGAAAGGAATTGAATAAACGGGTTGATGCTTATTTTACCGAAAACGGCATCCCCACCAGAGATAATTTGGCCATGTACCTGAAGACGATCACGATTTTAACTTGGGTAATTGCCGCTTGGCTATTTGTACTTTTTGGTCCGGATATCTGGTGGCTAAAAATTATCGGTTGTCTGGTTTTAGGAGGAGGATTAGCAGGAATCGGTTTTAGCATTGGTCATGATGCAAACCATGGCGGCTATTCTAGTAAAAAATGGGTTAATTCTCTCATGGGCATGAGCTACGATTATATCATCGGTACTTCCAGTTATCTCTGGCGTTTTCGTCATAATTATCTCCATCATACCTACACCAATGTTTTAGGGTACGATGTGGAAATTCACGGCGATGGTATCGTGCGAATGACTCCCCATGCCGAGCATAAATGGTATCATCGTTATCAACATTTATTTATCCCGATTCTCTACGCTATAATTCCTATCTATTGGTCATTCTCCGATGTGCGCTCTATCCTCTTTTGTAATCGTTTTGGCGAGATTAAAATTCCCAATCCTAAACCGATCGATCTATTCGTTTTATTGAGCGGAAAAGTTGTTTATCTCTTTTGGTTTATTGGCATTCCTCTCTTAGTTGGTTATAGTCCCCTAGAAATAGCGATCGGTTTTCTCATTGCTTTTATGACCTATGGAGTGCTTGCCTGTCATGTATTTATGTTAGCTCACGTTTTGGAACCCGCCGAATTTATTCAACCCTCGGCAGCTAACCAAATCGAAGACGAATGGGCAATCTTTCAAGTGCGAACTACCGTAGACTTTGCCCCTAAAAATATCTTTTTAAATTGGTACTTAGGGGGATTAAATTATCAAGTTGTTCACCATCTTTTTCCGCAAATTTGTCATATTCACTACCCTAAAATTGCCCCAATTTTAGCAGAAGTTTGCCAAGAATTTGGCGTTAATTATGCCGTTTATCCCACCTTCTGGGGTGCTTTAGCTTATAATTATCGTTGGCTCAGGCAATTAGGCAATAAACAAAGTAATTTCGATCTCAAATTAGCCAGCTAAAATCAGTTATCAAGTTATCAGTTATCAGTTATCAGTTATCAGTTATCAGTTATCAGTTATCAGTTATCAGTTATCAGTTATCAGTTATCAGTTATCAGTTATCAGTTATCAGTTATCAGTTATCAGTTTTAAGTTTTAAGTTTTGGTTCTTCGTTACTTGGTATGGTTCGATAGGGGGGCATAAATTAATTGATTAGTTCGCTCTAGAAAAAAACAATTAACAAAAATCGCTAAATGCCTTTCTATATAAGGGTTCCATCCCTTATAACTCCCGTCCATTGCATAACACAAACCGAAGAGCCTAAGTTTTAAGTTTTAAGTTTTAAGTGAATAGTATTAAGCGACAAGCTCGGAGCTGCCTTTTTACTGATTACTGTTGACTGTTTAATGTTTACTGATTTGTGTGGAAACGAGGTCTATACTGATAGTTTATTCCGCCAAATAGCACTAAAAGTCTTGCCTGATAAGCATTTCACGATTCCATAAGCAAAAATTATCACACAAAGTCGAGAAGAGCCCTCTTATTCTTTGTGTGATAAGTTTAACTTACATAGGGCTTGCTGAATAAATGTGAAATGTAGGCAAGGTAAGGGTTTTGTGGCTTTTCTTGCGAAACAGGTGCAAGATTTTGAGAGAATCGTGCTTCAAAACCTTGCGTCTTCATCGGCCCGCGTCCTGTAGGGGCGAAGCATTTGGGCATAACCTATCGGTGAAACCGGAGATTTTCTATCCGAATGCTTCGCCCGTACTTTTTCAGCAAGCCCTACATAGGATCGATCAGTCTTTGTGTCCTTTGTGTTTTTGTGGTTCCTTCCACTCACTCGCTAGGAGGAATGTATCTTAGAATACATTTTACCCACCAAACCTAAGAGAGCCTGATTACTGTTGGCTGATTACTGATTACTGTTTACTGAAAAATGAACCTACCCAACTCGATTACCCTATCACGACTCTTGGGACTGCCATTAATTTTATACTGGTTGCACCAAGGCACAGAAATCGATCGCTGGTTAAGTTTAATTATCTTTCTGATTGCTGCCAGCACCGATTGGCTCGATGGTTATTTAGCGCGAAAATTAAATCAAATCACCGAATTAGGTAAATTTCTCGATCCTTTGGTCGATAAATTACTGGTTCTCGCTCCCCTCTTAGCTCTGATTGAAATGGATTTAATTGCTGCTTGGGGAGTATTTTTGATTCTCGCTCGCGAATTAGCGATCGCTGGTTGGCGCATTAATCCGAATTTAACAGGAAATAGCGACATAAAAGGGGCTAATTGGTGGGGAAAAAGCAAAACAGTCAGCCAAATTGTCGCTATCGCTCTCTTAATCGCTCCCTTGCCTTCTGAATATAATTTAATTGCTCTGGTGGCTTTTTGGCTATCGGTGATATTAACTTTAATTTCTGGTCTGATTTATATCACACCCAGCCAAAAATTAACCCAAAATTGATAAAAACTTAACCATTAGCAATAATTCAGGAAACAAGCCTCGCAAACATGATTGCATTTTTTTTCTTGGTATATAATAATCGGGAGGAAGATTATCAGACTCTTCAAATTCAAACAAATCATTCAAAGAAAAAATCATGCCCACTGTAACCATATCATTCGCTGACTCCACCTCTGGTGTTACTTTCAATCCTGCTGTGACTACTTCAGTTGCCGCTTTCCTGAACGCCCATCCTACTGTCCCCATTAGTATATCAGCAACAGGCCTTGCCGACGATAATCTCACTTCCCTAGGCCTTTTAAGTATGGGCGGCGATACAGTTTGGAGAATAGCCAAAGCAGGCGTTGCTGATAACACAGCAACCCTTTCCAGGGTCGGTGGAGGCTTTTCTACGACCCTTTCCCTGCCAGCAGATAGCCTTACCTTTGTTAGAGCTTCGACTGCCGGCACTTATCAACTAACAACCGGCGGTGTTACTTTCACGAAAGCGTCGGGTCCGCAAATAGTAAGTACGATCGCACCACTCCCCCTCACTGATTCCTATTTCATCACAGGTAGTGCGTTCAACGATAGCCTAGTCGGTGGCACTGGAAACGATAGCCTAGTCGGTGGTGATGGAAACGATAGCCTAGTCGGTGGTGATGGAAACGATACTTTAGTTGGTGGTGCTGGTGCTGACAATTTTGTTTTCAACAGTCCCAGCGAAGGATTTGATTGGATCTCGGGTTTTAGCTCCTCTCAAGGTGATGTTATCAATGTTTCCGCCACTGGTTTCGCTGGTGGACTGACTGCTGGTCCTTTGGGTACTGCACAATTCCGTTCTGGTGCGGGAATCAATAGCGCTGCTACTGCAGATCAAAGATTTATCTACAATACTGCCAATGGTGCTTTATGGTTTGACGTAGATGGTGTTGGTGGCGTTGCTTCGGTTCGAATCGCAAATCTTATTGGTTTTCCAACCCTCACTGCAGCCAATATTGTCGTTATCTAATCTATCCCTGTCCATCCCCTGCGGTGAGTCGGACAATTGTTGATTTTTGCGGGAAAATTAACCACCAGAAATAATCGGTAGGGGTGTGTTAGCTAGGGCTAGGACACCCTTATTAGTTTAAAGCAGTTATCTTGATAGTGAGGTACGAAGTCTCTGGTTTTAGGGAACTCTGGAACAGGCAATGGGAACAGTAGCTAGTCCTATTGGCATTAGTTTTGTGTAGTGATTAACTGACGGTGATAATCGCCCCATAACCGGGCTGCCTGTTGACTACTGCCGGAAGTGGGAGAATTATTATCATTCCCTAACCAAATGCCTGTCACCCAGTCGCGACGGGGAAGATAGCCGATAAACCAGAGATCCACATAATTATTAGTAGTTCCCGTTTTACCCGCTTCTCCCATGCCAATACTGGCAGCGCCGCCTGTCCCATTAGTTATCACCCCCCGCAATAAACTATTCATCGTTTCGGCGGTTTTAGGGGAAATTACCTGCTGATTTCTCTCGCTATCCTTGCCATAGTCATAAATAACCCGACAGGTACTCAAATCCTCCACATTTTTACAGTCGGAAGCGTCGAGAATGCGTTTAATGGCGTGGGGACGATTCCAGCGCCCGCCATGGTCAAAAACCCCATAAGCGCCGGTCATTTCTAAGACATTTACCTCGCTTTGCCCTAAAATTAGCCCCGGTACGGGATTTAAAGGTGATTTTACCCCCAAAAGTTCCGCCACATTGACCACATTACTTAATCCTGCCTCGCGAGCAATGCGAAGGGCGACACTATTTTCCGATTGCGCTAAACCTTGAAACATATTGATGGCCCCGCTACTGCGTTCACAGGGAGAATAGGCCTGTCCTTGCCAAGAGAGTCCAGCGCAGGTATAGGTTTTATAGGGCGATATTCCCTTTTCTAGGGCGGCAGCATAAGCAAATACCTTAAAAGTGGAACCGGGTTGACGTTTAGCTTGGATAGCGCGGTTAAATTGGCTTTTTTGATAATCAACTCCCCCGACTAAAGCGAGAATTTCCCCAGTTTGACTGTTTAGGGTAACTAAAGCTCCTTGGGAGTATCGATAGCGGGGGCCTTGGTTTAAGACATTATTTTTTAAGCTTTTTTCTGCGATCGCTTGCAGCCGGCGGTCTAAACTGGTTTCAACGATAAAATTGCCCTCTTTCGCCACTTCTTCCCCTAAAAGATCCTGTAATTCCTCGAAAACGTAACTATAAAAATATGGTGCAATCGTACTAGACAGGGATTTTTTGGCTTGGGGACTGATTTCAATGCGGGATCTGCGAGCGCTGGCGGCCGCTTCCGGGGAAATCATGCCTAATTGAGCCATGCGATCGATGACACGATTGCGTAATTGTACGGAAGTGTCGTAATCTTGAATGGGATTAAATAGATTCGGGGCGGGTAACATAGCCACAAGGGTGGCAGCCTCGGAGATATCTAAATCTCTAGCGGATTTATCGAAATAAAAGCGGGCTGCATCTTCAAAACCGTAACCGGCCAAACCGAGATAAACTCGATTGAGATAGGTTTTGAGAATTGTATCCTTACTATAGACTGCTTCTAATTGTAAGGCGACAACCATCTCCCGGAGTTTGCGATCGGCAGTATTTTGGCGACCGACTTCGGGGAATAAACTACGCGCTAACTGTTGAGTCAGGGTGCTGGCCCCTTGACGAATGCCTTGACCTTGCCAATTAATCATAACAGCCCGGACAATCCCGAAAGGATCAACGCCAAAATGCCAGTAAAAACGACTATCTTCGGAAGCGACAACCGCCTTGGGCAGATAGGGAGAAAAATCGCCCAGATTATCTAATTCTTGGTGAGTTTCCTGTCGCCTGGGATTGAGGGGAGTTTGACCATCCCTAGCATAAACCACCACCGGACCGCTCACCCCGGAAGGGAGTGGATAAACATTAACTCTGCGACTTTCCCAGATAACCGCTAGAACTAATAAACCGAAAATACCCCCCGCACCATAGAAACCATAGCGCAAAAGTTTCGCCCACAGGGGAGGGGGACAGTAATAGGAGATGGTGACACAATTGGCTAAATCTGGAGGGGCCAGGGTAAAGGTATCACCATGACGCAGGGAAACGCTTTTCAGACGACGTTTACCCATATAAACCCCGTTAGTGGAGTTTTCATCTGTGAGCAGGAAATTATGGGGATTTTTCGGGTCCCGCTGCAGGGAACAATGAATCTGACTCACCACGGTATTACGGATAGTAATATCACAGGAACTGGAACTACGACCTAACAAATAGCGATCACCAATGAGGGGATATTTGCTTTCCCCGCTGCCATTCTCGTTTTTAAGGCGTAATTCAGGAACTATCGCCCCTTTTTTGAGATTTACCGCCTGAAAATTCACCTTTCCTTGCAATTTCTGCACGGCAACGGTGACAAGTTGACTAATTTGGGTTTTCGGCGACTGGTTAGACATAGTTTTTATCAGTTATCAGCTTCTGAAGGCAAGTGGGGAAGTGGGGAAGTGGTAAATTTCAACTAAAACCCTAACACCCTAACACCCTAACACCCCAATTCATCCCCAATATGCCTAAATTGCCATTTTAGCCTCTAAAGCTTTCAGGTATTCCGTATTGACTCCCGACTCGCGAATCAGAGCAATTTTACCGGTACGGGCCACCTCGCGAACGCCAAATTTATTCAGCATTTGCATAATTGCCACCATTTTACCCGGATCCCCCACCACTTCGATGGTCAGGGTTTCCTCGGAAATATCCACAATCCGGGCCCGAAATACCTGCGCTAATTCGATCACTTCCGCTCGGCGCTCGGCGGTAGCATTAACTTTAATCAGCATTAATTCCCTTTCCACACAAGGGGTTTGGGTGATATCCTGCACCTTGAGGACGTTAATTAATTTGTAAAGTTGTTTGGTTAACTGTTCGATGCTGTCCTCGTCCCCGGGTACTACCATCGTAATCCGAGAAACTCCCATCTGTTCAGCCGGACCCACAGCCAGACTTTCAATATTAAAGCCGCGACGGGCGAATAATCCAGCAATACGGGTTAAGACTCCCGCTTCATCTTCAACTAATACGGATAATGTGTGTTTCATGGCGCTCTGTCTGCACAACCTATATTTCACCATTTTGACACTCCCCGCGCTAAAGCGACGGGGATTCTTGGTTCAAAGAGATTACTTGCTTAGACAGAATTACTTCTGAAAAAGTAGAGGTATTCTCTCCCCAAGCGTTCATCGGGTCTAGCCCAAAAGTTCCCGTATGCCCTACGGTACTTAACCCTTTTTGAAGGATGATTAAAGTCAGTAAGAGAGTCGCCTCTCCTACTGCTCTACAAAACGGAACGTGACAATTTCTCGTCATTCCGCTCCTCAACTACACGGGGTTTGTCATTCCTACGTCATTACCAAC
>NZ_SFBV01000086.1:0-9681 GCF_007095585.1 Microcystis sp. M_OC_Ca_00000000_C217Col | reverse complement strand
AGTTAAAAGTTAAACTTCAAGTTTTCATTCAGGACTAATGTACTGGTTAACTAATTTTTTGGGGAAAATTAGTTAACCCATCATTATAACATATAATTAATTTGCAAGAGTTCTATTGTCGTTAAAATCCGAGATAGGATTATTTCCCCTGAGAACTGTAGCGGATTCGATCGAGAGCCGCTGCCGTGACTTCTAGGAAATAATAGGTGGATGAGGCTGTACCTATCCACCCTAGATATCTAAATCTGCGGGGCTAAATTTCTTGTGAATCTGAGGAAAACCTAACTGTTTAATCACTTGATGTTTGCGTTCTTCCTCAAGGAATTGCAAATTATTATAATTAACCCAGTGAATACAGTTAACCGGACAAGTCTCGATCGCTTCTTGAATAATTTCTTCTTCGTCACCGTCCTGATTATAGACACGAGAGCGACCGTATTCGCCTTCAATAAAAAAGGTATTGGGGGCAACGTGGGCGCAGTGTTTACAACCGATACAAGTGACCTCATCGACGTAAACCGCTTTCTGGCGCAGTAAACCGCCCAATTCCGGTTCAAAACCAGTGCGATCGGGGGAATCTCTTAGGAATCCCCCTAACTCTGGTTCAAAACCAGAGCGTTCGGGAGAAAAATCAGCCATTAGGCACTCCAACGTTGTACCACTAGACGAATGGAACCATCAGTATTTTTTTCCTGTGCTGCCACCTGAAAACCCTGTTTAGCAGTTTCTGCCAGGATGGTGTGGTAGGCATAACCTTGATTTACTTTTCTTAAAAATCCTTCTACGGTTAGGGGTTGTTGCCAGTATTGTAAATCGGCAACTAACTCGTACTCGTTGCCATTCCAGCGAAAACCGATATCGTAATTGTTATCTTGCTCGATTACCACCTCTGCGGTTAAAGTTTGACCTTGATAACCTTTGACGGGGTGGGAACCCTCTTTCCATTCCATCCCCATATCGCTGAGGGCGGCTTTTAGGTAGGATAGATCGCGGATTTTGGTTTTGATATTGCTAAAGTGTGACATGGCTTTTCAGTGGCTTAAATAAAGGGATTGGGAAAAATGAAAAATTACCAGTCGCTAAAAGTGGCTTCGTTGCTGACTTTCTCTGACTGGCTGACGGTTTGATGGTAATAATCCGAGGTTTTCTCTTGAGACATCAGCTGCCCGAGTTGTGCCTCGATCGCCGCCGTCACCTCTTGACAAGATGAACCGACTATGCCTGTCACCTTTTCCATAACGCGACCATCGGGATAGATGATAAACTCTAGGCTTTCCATGCTCATAGCTCTTCTCGGCGTGATCTGGGGTTTGCAAAGCTCCCTATCGTTTTAATTTACGATAGTTTGCTAATCGTAGCAATCTGGTTAAAATTTTAGCAAAACTTTATATTCTGTAACCCAACTACTCTAATTGTTTGTAAGTTTCCCGTAACTTTTCTTCATCGTCAAGGGCGAACCTTGACCCAGGAGGCACAATTTAACAAAACTACACAAAAAAGACGACCTGAAGCGATAAATTGAAAATAAAGGAGATGCAACGGCGAACCACGACCGCCGAGATCATAGAATTTTGTCTATAGGAATCAGAACAAATATGAATAAACAAACAGCCAGCGATCGCATTCGGATCGGTGTTTTAGGTTTTGGTGGTTTGGGACAGGCTGCCGCTAGAATTCTCGCCCCCAAACAGGAAATGCTTTGGACTGCCGCCGCCGATAAAGCCGGTTTTGCATACCACAAAGACGGTCTAGATGTCAATACCTGTAACAAAATTTATCATGACCAGGGTTCGATCGGTTATCTGGAAAATTACGGCAGTCTCAGCCAGAACAGTATCGAGGAATTAATCAAAACTGCCGACGTAGAAGGCTATTTCCTCGCCTTACCAAATTTACCTAACAATTTCATGGCCGATATCGCTAAAACCTTCATTCGCTTAGGTTGGCGCGGGGTTTTAGTCGATGCTCTCAAACGCACCAGCGCCATGGAACAAATCTTAGCACTGCAAGCAGACCTAGAAGCCGCCGGCATCACCTACATGACCGGCTGCGGTGCTACCCCCGGACTGTTAACTGCGGCCGCTGCCCTAGCTGCCCAGAGTTATGCAGAGATTCATAGCGTTAAAATTACCTTCGGCGTGGGAATCGCCAACTGGGAGGCTTATCGTGCCACTATTCGCGAAGATATCGCCCATTTACCCGGTTACAACCCAGAAACAGCCCACCAGATGAGTGACGCAGAAGTGGAAATGCTGTTAAATAAAACCAATGGCATTCTCAGCCTCGAAAATATGGAACACGCGGACGATATTATGCTGGAATTGGCTGGAATTTGTGGACGCGATCGGGTTTCCGTCGGGGGTGTGGTGGATACGCGCAACCCGAAAAAGCCTTTAAGTACCAATGTTAAAGTCACGGGGCGGACTTTTGAAGGCAAAATTTCTACCCATACCTTCACTTTAGGTGATGAAACCAGTATGGCGGCTAATGTCTGCGGGCCGGCTTTTGGTTATCTGAAAGCGGGGGTTTCCCTGCATCGTCGCGGTATCTACGGATTATGGACAGCAGCAGAGATTATGCCGCAATTTGTGCGCTAGGGGTTTCTCTGCCGTAAAATAGCTAAAACTTTCGGGAAAATAGCGGGTAAGGGAGCGATCGCTTCTAGGCTCTCTCCCGTGACCGGATGTATTAAGATTAAACGATAGGCGTGGAGTAATTGTCCGGGTAGATTAATTCCGATGGAACGACCGGAACTATAGAGGGGATCGCCAAGAATCGGATGACCGATGTGGCTGCTATGAACGCGAATTTGATGAGTTCTGCCGGTTTCTAGGCGAAATTCCATTAAGGTGTAGTTGCCTAGTCTTTCCTTGATTTGCCAGTGAGTGACGGCATTTCTACCGCCTTTTTCCACGGCAATAATAGCCATCTTTTGGCGATCGCTGCGGTGACGACCGATCGGCAGATCAATTGTACCTGTTTCGCTTTTGGGGACACCGTGGACAAGGGCCATGTATTCCCGGCGGGCAGTTTTGGTTTTTAATTGTGCCTGTAGGTGTTGATGGGCCTGGTCGGTTTTGGCAATAACGATCGCACCCGTGGTATCCTTATCTAAACGGTGAACTATACCGGGGCGTTGAATTCCACCAATTCCGGCTAAATTTGGGCAGTGATGTAGTAAAGCGTTGACCAAGGTTCCCGATTCGTGGCCGGGGGCCGGATGAACCACTAAATCGGCTGGTTTATTGATAATAATCAGATATTCGTCTTCGTAAAGAATATCAAGCTCGATCGCCTCGGCGGTTAATTCGAGGGGTTGACTGTCGGGAATGGTAATCTTTAAGCGATCACCTTGACCAACTTTAGTATTTTTATTAGTGCAAATTTGACCATTTAACTGTATATATCCCTGTTCTATCAGTTTTTGCAGCCTCGATCTCGATAAATCGGGCAATTGTGACCCCATCCAAGCATCTAAACGTTCTTTTTTTCCCGCAACTTCTAAGTTTAATTGGTTCATCGGTTTTTAGTGATCAGGGTGTAGGGTGTGGGGGAGAAGGGAGGGGGCAGGGTGTGGGGTGTGGGGTGTGGGGTGTGGGGTGTGGGAATTATGAATTAGGAATTGGGGAGAATAAATAGGGTTTGCTGAAAAAGTTTGTTGGTGGGGTTAGGAGTCGGTCGTCAGTAGCCGGTCGTTTCAGGCTTTGTTGCCCTCTTTTTTGTACCAGTTTATGTACTAAGAGAGTAGGTGGGTGGAATTAAATATAAGATGAACGTAGGTTGGGTTGAAGCATGAAACCCAACTCCCGCATGGGTTACGCTACCGCTAACCCATCCTACAAATAATTGTGCCTCCCTACTTAATCCTATTTTCTGGCACTAACATCGGATTTTAACAGGTCAAAAGCCTTATTTTAAAAGGGTTTTACCATTATTCAGCCAGCCCTAAATAAAAATAATCTCCTGACTCCTGATTACTGATTACTGATTACTGATTACGGCTCTTCGGTTTGTGTTATGCAATGGACGGGGGTTATAAGGGATGTAACCCTTATAGAGAAAGGCATTTAGCGATTTTTGTCAATTGTTTTTGCTCTAGAGCGAACTAATCAATTAAGTCTCTTGCCAGATAAGGATTTAGTCGATTTATGCCCCCCTATCAAACCATACCAAGTAACGAAGAACCCTGATTACTGATTACTGATTACTGATTACTGATTACTGAATTGGTCTGCCCTGGTAACGAATATCTGCATTGTTATTATCTTCGGTTTCGAGGACGATCTCGAATTCTTCTACAACGGAATCAAGGAGGGGATTAACTGTGGGATTTAAGAGAGGAGTTTCGGGGGTGGGGTTAGAGATAGCGAGAATTTTTGCTAATTTTGAGCGAGTTTTTTGGATTTCTCCCTCTAACAATCCCGTGATCGTTTTGCCAGTTTTCACTAAAAGAAAAGCTTGGTCACTGCAAGGGGTTAAGATCAGATGACCCTGGGGACTGCGAATAGCAATTTGTTCCAGATCAGACCAGCTTAATTCCTCTTTTGTGTTATTGACAAGATAGACCATTGTTCCTGCTAAGATTAAAGCACTATTGTGTTCCATGCCGATGGAATCAGTCAAAGGTTGACCCTGGGGAGAAACAAGCATGATCCCCTCAATAGCGAGCGGTTTTTCGGCTAATTCTTGCAGGATTTTGGCAATTTCTACCTGATAATTTGGTTCCCTAGGTAAGGTATTTTTAGAGTTATCATAGTTATTATCGGTGGGTTGTTTTCGTTCTTTGGTTTCTTTCGAGGAGATAAACCATTGCAGGTTTTTTTTTTCCCGCAGTTGCTGGTGGCTAAACAGACGAATATCTTTAGAAAGTTTAATCCCTAATTCAAAGGCATTTGCCTGATAATTGTCAGCTAAAGTTAAGGGTTCAAGGGAGATTTTAGCCTCATCTCTGGCAATACGTTTTAGGGGACCTGCTTCTAGACAGGCAAGAATTTTAAATAGTTGTTTCGAGTCGAGTAGTTCCTGTAAATAATAACAATGAAAGTAAGGAATATCCCCACGACCAAATTCATCCTTCCCATCGTTAATTAACCAACCAAAGAGGGTGTTATGGGAGTCAATTTGATAGATATAGACTCCTTTAAATTTCCTGTCTGGAGGATTATAGGTGTCCCATAACTGAGAGACTATATGTTGATAAAAAAACTGTTGAATCCCTAGGGGGACATTGGCACTAGCGATATATTTAAATCCCAGTTGCGAGAAACTGCTATAAATCAGTTGTTCAACGAGCAAGGACATGATCTGTAACCTTTAAGCACTTTTGTGCGCTATTATAAATAATTTTAACACAATTGTGTCTTGTTTCTAGTTTTTGGGGAGATATTTGACGGCATTTCTCCTCAAGATGAACTGTCACCTAATTTGGTGCCGACTCCCCAAAACGAAAACTTCACACCTCACCGTTAAGATAACTGCTATAAGAAAGTCAGCAGATTTTTGAGAGATTTTTTGGCTAATCTTTCTGTAAATAGCTCGGATATAGTGCTGGTCGTTTAGGAAAAGTTTACCAGTTGTCGATCGATTTGAGACAATAACCAAGATAGGGAGTCTAAAGCTTGATTTGCTTGCAGCGTGCCTTGTTGGGAATCAATTAAAACTGTTGAGTAAAAAAAACGGTGATTAACTTTTTGGTCTCGCAGTTTTTGCTCTAATTCTTTGACTTTTAATTGTAGGTTTTGCCAGCATTTTTGGTCAGAGACAACTAGATCGCATTTGCTGATAATAATGCCTAAATTAAACCTAGTTTTATTATAGTTAATTATCTCGATCAAGGTTTGAAAAATTTTCAGGTAATTGTTATGCTTGTCTGAATCATTTAATAAACTTGCTGCCTCTAAAAACAGTAAACAAGCATTAGCCTGTAAAGCCATATTGACAAAAGCTAAATTATAGATTTGACAACTTTCTCCCGGTAGATCCCACCAGCGAATTGTCGCTATTTTCTCCGATTGATCACCGCTTTTTTTCTCTAAACTAAAATCAAAGTTACTAATTTTTAAAGTGGCGGGGGGATATTGACCTGTTCTAGCGACATAATTGAGAATTTTTTCAATATCTTCTTCGCTTTCTTCCTCTTGAGATCTGAAGACAATATTAGCCTGATTTCCCCAAGCTGCTGGATTTTTCAAACTCTGATAAGATGCCGCTAGGAAAACTGTTTTTCCTGCTCCTCTTTGACCGATACTGAGAACTGTATAAATTTGGTTTTCTTTACTAAGATTTTCCTGATTATTAGTCATTTTACAACCTCTAAATTGAATGAAAAAAACTTTTGCGACGATGATTGTGTCTCTCAAGCCAACACAGACGAGAAAAATTGACTTGAGATTAGTTAATCTCCTTAGCTCAACAATTCCATTCTGCAGTCTTGTAGTTATGCTGTCTGGAAAGATGGTTAAGATGATTATATTTGTTTTGTCCCCTCGGATCATCCCGGTTAACCAAATCTTCACAAAAAGTTACTATTCTAATAGTAATGGAACTTGCTCTCGGTGCTTGAGATGGAAATCTTGGGATTAAATTTTCCTGATTTTTAAGTAGGTAGGTGTTAAAAACTTTGAGATGTCCCCTTGTTAAAGATCGATTAAGGGTAGGGTTGATTCATGAATCAACCCTACGATGAATCAACCCTAGTATTAAGGGGGGATCGAACCCAAAACCCATCTTCAATTTAATTATAACCAGCTACTTAACGACAAAAGCCAGAGCAAATCAGTAGAGACTTCCTCGTCTCCAAAAAATAGAGAGACATTGTTATAACAACGTCTCTAGATCAGAGTAAGCCAAGCTGTTTTAAACAACCGAATTATTGGTCACTTTATTCAACAAAAAAACCATTGAGAACTCCTGAAATGATCGAAACCACAATCGAACCGAATAGAGCGGCAAAAAATGATTTTACCTCAAAGCCACTGATAAAATAGGAGGCTAAAGAAAAGGAAATGGCATTGACCACAAAAATAAATAACCCTAGGGTTAAAATAGTTAAAGGCAGGGTAAAAAGAATCAACAGGGGTCTAATAATAGCATTAATTAAACCCAAAGCGACAGCAGCTATCAAAGCCACGGGAAAATCTTTAATTTCTATACCGGGTACTATTTGCCCTGTAATCAATAAAGAGACGGCGGTAATCAACCAACGGAGGAAAAAAGATAACATAAGTCCATCCATCTAAGATAGTTCATCCTCATCTATTCTAATCGCCATCGCCACTTAAAGAGACGGAAGTCTTCAGAAGATGACAACGAAAACCGACATTGACTGCTGCCGCTGCTCGAAAACCAGAGCAGGAACATAAGTAGCTGGTTATAATTAAATTAAAAATGGATTTTAGCTTCGATCCCCCCTGCCCCCCTTGATAAGGGGGGTGCCGATAGGCGGGGGGATCTGACACTGATAATAAAAAGGAAGATTCCCTCGGACTATCACTCCCAGAAAAGAGGCAAGACTAAAGATGATATCTAGAAATAATTTTAGCCAGAACTGGCAAGGACAAATCGGTAAAACGAGAATAATTCGGGTATCAACTGGCATTTTCATGCTAATGAGTCTGCTTTCTCTCCTCTCAGTGCCACCCAGTTTAGCATCTCCTGAGCCACCTAATTCGGTCATCGAGGCTGTCCGTCAACATTTGAGTCAGAAAACCAAGATACCCGTTAATCGCTTGCAAATTCAAGCAGCACAACCACAAACCTGGCCCGATGGTTGTTTAGGATTAGCTAAACCGGGAGCATTATGTACTCAAGCGCTGGTGCCAGGATGGCGAATTATTCTGACTGATAAGCAAAAAACTTGGGTTTATCGCACCGATAGCAGTGGCACTAATCTCCGCTTAGAAAAGTAAATTTCTTTTGATATTTTCCGGCTGCTTTTTCGGCATCCCCAAAGCAGCGTTTTCCTGATTTAATTTTCCTTCCCTCAGGGAAGGCGAATTGTCTCAAGCACCCCGTTGGGTGACGAAAATCGGCTGAGAATGGCTCTATGGTTTGTTTCAAGAATCTAGTCGTCTCTGGCAACCCTATTTAATTAATAATCCCAGTTTTTTGCTTCTTTTTGCCCTACAACTCCTGCGAGACCGGGAAAAGTAAACAGTAATCCAGTCATCAGTCCTCAACTATCGCTAAGATGAATAGGAGAAGGCAAAGTTTTATCTACGTTTAGGAGTTCCTGCTAAAGATGACACAAGCTACTCAGACTCAAGGAAAAGGAATTTTACTCAGTGAGGCTGCCCTCAAACACCTTACCATGCTCAAAGAGCAACAGGGCAAGGATTTATGTCTGCGCGTGGGTGTGCGTCAGGGTGGTTGTTCGGGAATGTCCTATATGATGGATTTTGAGCATCCTAGCAATATTGGCCCCCAAGATGAGGTTTTCGATTACGATGGCTTTAAAATTGTCTCTGATAAAAAAAGTCTGCTCTATCTCTACGGTCTCATGTTAGATTACAGCAACGCGATGATCGGCGGCGGTTTCCAATTTACTAATCCCAACGCCAGTCAAACCTGCGGTTGTGGTAAGTCTTTTGGCGTTTAATATTTCCCCGGGGTGATACCTTTCATCCCCGCCTCCCAGAGGCGATTTTTTTTTGCCAAAACTCTTGACAAAATCGGAGACTTGACATATACTTTCTGCATAATGGGAATCCGTGCCTGCCTGCGAACCCTTCATTTTTAGGCTAGATACCCTGCTCTGAATTAGAGACGATAATAATCTGAGGAAAACTTTTTAGACATTAAGAGGGGTTTTGACTGAGATTCCGCAGGGTACGATTGACAAAGCTGAGGTAGTCGTCAATTTCTTCGTAGGCATCGAGTTCTTGCTTTTGTGCGGGGGTAATTGCTGATTCTTTCTCTAGTTGGAGTAATTCTTCAATCCGAGTCTGAACGGCAGTGGAAGCTCGAAATATAGCAACTCCATCTTCTAATTCTAGGCAGACGGCTCCCTCTCTGGCTAGGGCAGAGGGCAAGTGATTGAGTTTAGGGATTGCTTGGGGGGTCATTTCAGTTACCAGTTATCAGTCAACGGTGACTACCGCAGTCCAGTCGGTAGCTTGAAATCATACCATTTTTCATAAGTAATGGCAGAGATGGTTAATCGCCCTAACCCCCCACCCCCCCAACCCCCCCGACGTCGGGGGGGTTGGGGGGGGTAAGATACCTGCCAAGAATAAAGAAAAATGGTATCAGAAGGATTTTAATTTTTATCCCCATTATTATAGTTAGCAAAAGTATAGTCAAATATAGACAGACTGAATTCCATTTCAGAAATTCCCTTCACTTTTACTTCGAGAGATTGATTCTCCTTGGGTGAACTACGCACCTCTCTATCCCATAGCAGTTAAACGCATTTGGGAATGCTTTTCGTAAAATGTTGTAGGAACCCATGACATCAGATTGAACCAGAATCCCCTTATCTGTACGATATAACCCTCGCTTAATTCTTTTTCCTGAAAAAACGGGTTTTTCAGTTATCTGTCCATAAACGGGGAGAGGATCGTCACTGACTGACGGACACATTTTTCAATACAAAGACAAGTACTGTTATGTGAAAGCCTCAAACTCCTGAATAAAAGAAAAGGTAATTTTGCCATAATAATCCTGACGAGCTTTGCGAGAAGC
>NZ_SFBV01000085.1:0-4214 GCF_007095585.1 Microcystis sp. M_OC_Ca_00000000_C217Col | reverse complement strand
AACTCTAATTCTTCTTGTTTTTTCCAATCGGTTAGCATTGAAGAAGTTTCAGTATATCCTACTCTTTCTTGTCTTTCGTACCATGCTTGTGTTCTGAGATGGAGTGCCTTATTGTAAACTAATCTTACACAGCCCAAAGTGCGCCGCAATAGCGACTCTTGTTCGGGTGTGGGGTAAAATCGGTAAGAATAGGCTTTTTCCATGTCTCACATTCTAGCATATATTTCGTAAACGATGCTCATATTTAACAGTAAAGCCGTCGTAGAACGACGGGGTTTCAGACCCAAATTTTCGATGAACGTCTGAAATCCTTATTTTCCTGAGAAGCGCCATGGAGTAAGGGTATCGTTGGGCAGCTTAACTAATACACTTGTTCTGTCTAGTCTGGCTACGATCGCTCGCTGCCGGTCGGCACTTAAGGGCAAGGTTTCCACTTTCCCCGACTGGCTCCTGAATCCTCACCCCACCAAGAAACATTTTCAGCCAACCCTATTTAAGAGCCAATTTTAAAGGCTTCTAGAAATAAACTATAGGTGATACCAATTTTGAGTAAATTGAAAGATTCTCGCAGAATCGGTGCAGGTTTAGCCTGAGAACTTTTTCGGTAAACAATCCGGCTAATCGCCTCCGTAAACAGCAGCAATAAACCAGCAGCCGTGACATCCCATTGAGCAGTTTGACCAGCAGTGGTGACAATTGCTTGCCCAGAAAAAACTCCAAATAAAACACAAATTATCTGTAGGGAAATCCGTCGCCAAGGATTACCAAAAAAGCGATTAAATCGACTGCTGGTGACATTAGCCAGCGTACTTAAACGGGTGCGTTGCATGGCCATATTTATTTAGAAGTAATACGGTTAAGAAGCCACAAAGAAGTAACAATACCAGTAAAGTGAGCGAGAATTGTATTAGTATTGGCCTGCACAATTAACAGGTCAACAGAATTAACAAACTGACTGGGGTTAGAGGCAACATTAAAAGTACCTTGGGGAACATTGAGGGATTTAATTAAGACAATTCCCGCCAAGGCTTGCGCTCCCAAAATAGTTAAAAACATCCCGATAATATTAGCGATTAAACCCTGACGGATTAACTGAATAGTATCGGATTTTTTCGGGCGACTATCTTGATCACCTCTCAACATTTGACGGGCAATTTTCATGTAACGAGAAGAAAAGAAAATGGCAACCACCAAGAAACAAGCCCCACCAATAGCACACAAAACACCGATTTCAATGCCAGAAGTGCGTTGTCTCGTCCCTAATAAACTAGCGGTAGCAATCAGTAATAAAACCCCCGAAATTACGCCCAGGACAATCTGCGTCCAAAAACCGATTCTTCCCTGACGTAAAAGGATATTAGCAGCTCGTTGGACGGCCGGAGGCAAGGAATAAAGATCAGAATCTCTAGTGGTGGATATATTGGTAATTTCTGATTGTTTGTCTCTCATCGGGGTTAAGCTAGGGATTGGGTAAATCTGGTCTTGATCTATTTTCGTCTTTTTTTTTGCCCATGGCTAGAGATTTAATCAAGCTCTGGCATAATTAATTTTTCATGGTTCAAAAAAGGCAAAAATAATGATTAAATTGCCTAAAATCTGTAAATAGACCATTTAATTGATTATTATTCATTCTTAATTCTCCTGACTACTGACTACTGGCTCCTAACCCTAACAACAATTTTTGATTTTTACCAGAGATTTAATTTTGGCACTGACTGGCTATCTGTTTAGCTTCCACCTGTAAACGCTGGGCCATGCGAAACATTTCTTGACCGGTGTGGAGAGAGCGATCATCGTAGTTAAGGGTAAAGGTTTCTAATTCTTCTAGTCCGTCAGTGAGATGATTGAGACAGTAGTAAAGAGAAGCGGCCACTTTGGCCATTTTGGCAGGGTTAGGCCGTTGGCAAAAGAGGGTTTTAGCTCGATCGAGATTTTGGCGACAGGTTTCTAGATAGTCTTGAAAAACAGCCATCAACTGATCATCGAAGGGATCGGCGGATAGGTGATCGATCTGACCTTTGAGAGGTCGGATAATTTGACCGATCAGGCGATTAATCGGGCTATAGGTCTGGTTATACCACTGTTTGACTAGGGCTTCGTCTTCCTGGACCGCTTCTTTGTAACGATGGTAATTTGCTTGGGCGGTGGCAGTGCGTTGGGCGCGGGGAGAATTGGCGATTATTTGGTTATCGTAGTCCTTTCTTAGCCTCGGATCGCTTAAAATCTCGTAGGCGGCGTTAATAGCGACGATTTTATCGTGACTGGCACTATCGTTTTGACTATCGGGATGGAATTGTCTGGCTAAACGCCGATAGGCCCGTTTAATCTCGTCAGGGGTCGATTTATGGCTGATTTCTAAGGTTTGGTAGTGGTTGCCGGTCATGAGCGCAAGCGATCGATCTGTCTTTTATTATTATCGACTATGGTTAACGCAGCGCAGAAGGAGAATTGTCAGTGATCAGTGATCAGTGATCAGTGATCACTGATCACTGATCACTGATCACTGATTTAGACAAAAGGATTGATTTCAGGGATATCCTCGATCGAGGGTAAGTCTATTGGGCCCGATCGCTCTTGTCTAAGATAATAGGGACAATGAAGCTGACAATCGGGACGATGGGGAAAATCAACTAAATCATTTTCGTATGCTGATAGATAGCGATCGAGATCCTTCAATAAACGGCGCAAATCTCGCCCTGTCTGTTGGTGTAGTTTCCGATTATAGTTAAAAGTAATTTGTTCGGGGCTGCGGGGTAACTGCACAAACCAATAGGTCATCGATAAACTATCAAGAGGATAAGCAGAAGTTTCTCCCAAAACATACAGATAAAGTCTCGTCTGCCAATTTTTGGCTAGTTTGTCGGCATCGATCGGTTTTAAGTAGGTTTTCCAGTCAAAAATTACCGCTCGATCGCTCTCTAATAAAATTAAATCATAGATAACCGTTAATAAATAATTACCCACAGTTAAACTGCGACAATGTTCCGCTTCTCGATTGGTTTCTCCCGGATTTTGGGCAATTGCTGGGGCCGCTTTTAATAGGGCCGTTAAACAATGTTCTAACTGTTCATTTTCCCGTAATAGAGGCGCGATCGGCAGCCCTAATTCCCGCTGCTGTAATAATAGGTGAAACTGACTGCCCCATTCTTGCCGCTGCAATTGCCCAGGGTCAGCCGGTGTGTTAAGTTCCTCTAGATAGACTTTTTGAAATCTGGGTGGACAGGTTTCCAATAGGTTTAAATGACCTTGGGCAAGACGGTAGATCTTAGGCATAATAGGATTATCGTGAATAAAACAGCAGTTAGCCTATTATCGAGAAAACGGGTTCCTTTGAGAAACCCGTTTTCTTGTATAAATGTTAATTTATGTTACAGGGGTCTTGAGAAATTTGCGCTTGTTGAGCTAAAACTATTAGCAATAAACTTTGGCTGTTACTGTCATGACTCTCTCTCTTTTGGCGATTATTCCTGTTGTTGACGATGTTTTGTTCAATTTCGCTCAATCTGATGGTTTTTGGGCGAATTTAGAAACCGCTTTTGGCACAAGTTATGATGTGGTTAAGGCGACGCAATTACGACAACAGTGGCAAAGTCGAAATTTTAGTCAACTTCCCCCAATTGAGGTACTCAGTGGTGAAGTTTTGGGGACGGCGAATGGTGCATATTCCAGTAGTACCAATAAGATTTATTTATCAGCATCTTTTTTAAATACAGCCTCGTCAGCAACGATAGTTAACGTAATTTTAGAAGAAATTGGGCATTATGTGGATGCTCAAATTAATCAGGTGGATAGTGCGGGAGATGAGGGGGCAATTTTTGCGGAGTTGGTGCAGGGAAATAGTCTGGATGTGGCAACCTTAGACGCTTTACGAGGAGAGAATGACCAGACAACAATTATAGTAAATGGGGAAAGTATTCAAGTAGAACAGGCGAATTTTACGGGAACTAATGGTAATGATAATATTACGGGAACTTCTGGAGACGACACTATTAGTCCTTTACGAGGAGTTGATACCGTAAATGGTGGAGATGGAAATGACCTTTTAATCATAGACTACTCTAGTAATAACTACGCTGGCATTACGGGTTCTTCTTCTTACAATTCTGGGTATTTCGAGGCTTACTACAATAGTAGCAGCTATGACCAAGTTAGCTTTAGTAATATCGAACGCTTCCAAATTACAGGCACAATTGCTAATGATAACTTATCTACCT
>NZ_SFBV01000084.1:0-4524 GCF_007095585.1 Microcystis sp. M_OC_Ca_00000000_C217Col | reverse complement strand
ACAAGGTTATGAAGTTGTCATCTGCTGAGGATTAAAGTGCGTACTCAACCCAGTTAGGGTTACTCAACAGAGGCCAGTCATCCCCCTATTTCTAGGTTTCGACTGAACGAATCGCACTTTATAGCGGCGTTTTCATCCCTATCCAAAACACATCCACATTTGCACTGATGGGTTCTAGTCGATAAAGATTTTTTGACAGTTTCACCACAGTTTGAACAGTTTTGGCTTGTATAATTCGGTGAGACAGCAATCGTTATCTTGCCGAATTTAACCCCAAAATACTCTATCCATTCCCGAAACTGATACCAGGCCGCATCATTTATCGATTTAGCTAGACAATGATTCTTGACTAAGTTCTTAACTCTTAAATCCTCGTAGGCTATCACATCTAAGAAGCGAACTACGCACCTTGCTAATTTCACAGCAAAGTCTTTACGTTGCCTACTTACTTTAAGGTGAGCTTTAGCTAATCTTTGTCTAGCTTTTTGACGATTTTTACTTCCCTTTTTCTTTTTAGATAATCGCCTTTGAAGTCGTTTTAATCGTTTCTCAGACTTTCTCAAGAATTGAGGATTATCAACCTTGTTGCCATTGTGATCTGTATAGAAAGAAGCCAAACCTACATCTAAACCAATACACTTACCTGATGGTTTAACATCTTCTTTAACGTCACAAGAAAGGACAAATTGACAATAATAACCGTCCGCTCTCCGAATCAACCTAACCCGTTTAATATCGGATTCTTGAAAGTACCCTAAATCCCAAGTTCCTACCAACTTAAGAACACCAATGTTTTTCTTGTCAGTGAACTTAACAGTTTTAGGGCTAAGAAGCTTCCATCCTGATTGTTTGTATTCAACAGAGCGAGATTTTTTAAATTGAGGATACCCCTTTTTGCCTGATACTTTACGTTTACAGTTGTCGTAAAAACGACTAATTGAACTCCAAGCACGTTCAGCACTTGCCTGTCTAGCAGTTGAATTAAGTTCATCGGCAAATTTAAAGTCCTGAGCTAATTCTTTAGAATATCGGTATAAATCGTTCTTACCCGTACCTTTTGTATCCATCCATAACCTTACACATTTGTTACGGATGAATTGAGCAGTACGAATAGCATCGTCTATGGCTTGATACTGTTGAGTTTTAGCTTTAACTTTAAACTCTAAGACAAACATTTTACGCACGGGTTACTTAGATAAAATCAGTATAGCACAATAAAAGTTAAGTTAACAAGCTATAGTTTAAAAAGCCGTCCTAAAAGGACGGGGCTTTAACCCAAAATTTCGGTAAATTTTAGTCAAACATTTGATTTACTTAGTTTCTAATCCTCTTTTTAGGTAGGAGAATTGTCAGAGCCTTTCTCTTGCCTATTGCCTATTGCCTATTGCCTTCAGAAACTGATAACTGATAACTGATTAATTTCCTCGCCAAAAGATAATCGAATTATTGAGAGGTTGGATGGTGGTGCCGGGATAATAGAAAGCGAGAATTTGTTCGGGAGACCAACCCAAACGGGCTAAATTATAGGAACCAAATTGACTTAATCCTACCCCGTGGCCGAAACCGCCACCAATAAAGTTATAACCCTGGATCTGTCGATTGGTATCGTAGATAGGATCGATGTAGAATAGGGTACTGCGAGGCGGTCCAAAAGCGCTACGCACCTCATTTTTATAGAGTTCCAAAATCCCCTTATCGGTTTGAATGGTCATAGTCAGAATCCGACCAGAAGGAGAGCGCTTAGTCACTTCCATCCATTGGATTTTCTGGAAGTGGGCGAGGGGATGTTTTCTGCGTTTTAGATAGGTTTCTAGGTCTTGACTCAAATCAGCTAAAGAAGCTTGTTTTTGCCAGCGAAAAACCCGTCGCCCCGTCTCATTAAAACCATCTTTAAGATTAATAAACTGGCGAAAAGTTGTCTCATTAGCGAGAGATTGTTTCGACAGATCCCAAACTCGATTAGGGGAGTCTACCACTGCCCGGAGATAAGGTCTTTCTTCCCCATCCCACACATCACTAAAGAGGGCAGTTACCCCGCCGGTGGTGGAGGAATAAAGGGCATCCACTAACTCATTTTGGTAGGTTAAAACCAGGCCTCGCGTGGCTGCGATCGCTTGATCAGCCCGGGGATTAGTTCCCGTCAATCCATAATAAACTTGACAATGGGTATCGGCACAGAGTTCGTAATTATCGGCTTGAAAACGGCGGAGATTGCGGAGGGCGTAGGTGCGGGCGATAATAGTTTGCGCCTGGGTGGCACTTTCTGGGGCATCATGACCGATTTCGTGGGGTACAACCCCGCGCAGGTAGGTTTCGAGGGGAACGTTATTAACTAGGGTAAAAGTGCCGTAGGCGTTGGGCTGTAGGCGCATAGTTCCCCCGTACAAACGTACCTGATCGGGGCTATGGGTGACTTGAATCAGGTTTTTTTGGCTCTCGATTTCTAATTCTTTGGGAAAATAGCGCACCCCGTTGATCTGGAAAGAAACTTGCGGCTTTTCTTTGAGTAAAACACTATTAATATAGGGTTGATTGTGGCCTTTGGTTTGCAAACTGGTCAGCAACCAACGTCGCACTAGGGGATTTTCATAAACTTCTCGCTTTGCCCAAACCTGCCAGCGTCCGGGTTGGGTAATTTCCACTTTAATGCCCATTTTTGCCCAATTTTTGGCACTATTTTCGGCGGTTTCAAAGGTGGCGTGGTCGCTTAAAATGACTTTTTCTTGGAGGATGGGAGAAGCGAGGGGACGGGGAATAACTTCTAATTGTAGGCGATTGGTTTGCAGGGTTTGGGATTGGCCATCTTCTCCCACCATGCGGAGGGTGAGATTATCACCACTGGTACTGCTCAGGGTTAATTTTTCCTTGGCTTCATCGCCAAAACGTTGGACAATGCCCACTCTCAGAAGCACATCCTTGGCCATAGCGGCAGGAATTAGGGTTAAACTGAGCAAGATCGCCGCAGTTATAGAACCGATGCTAATTATTGGTTTTTTTTCCTTGATTTTTAGCATAAAGTCAAGTATCTGTTAATAAGTTTTCATAAAAGTTGACGATATTCAGAGATTATAGCAGCAAGCCGTTAGGGGTTAGGAAGTGGGGAAGTGGGGAAGTGGGGAAGTGGGGAGGTGGGGAAATGGGGAAATGGGGAAATGGGGAAGTGGGGAAATGGGGAATTTCAGCTAAAACCCTAAAACCCTAAAACCCTAACACCCTAAAACCCTAACACCCTAACACCCTAACACCCTAACACCCCAACCACCAACAAAGCATCTAACTTCCCCCATCGCTGATAATGCGTAAACGTACCATTTTTTGCCCACCCTCATCCAGTTCTACTTCGATCACTTCACTGGTTAAACTTTCCAAACAGGTTAACATCGATCGCAGATGGGGATTACTTGCTCCCGTATCCACATAAAGGCGATCGGACAAACTACCCAAACGTTTCCAAGTAGTATAAAGTTTAGCCACGGCCTGCTCTAATTGTGTGGCTTGTTTAACCAGATCCGCCGCCGTATTTAGACAATCGACGCGCAAAGCTTCTTCTAGAGCCATTTCAATATCTAAATTACCCCGTCGGAGAGTTTGTACTTGGGCCGCCGCGTCGAGATATTTGGCTAAACTGCGTGCTTCCGAGGTGATTAGTTTTACCGTATCTACATCGGGATTAGCGGCGATTTCTTGACGGAGAGTTTCGATATGAGTATCGGGTAACTTTTCTAATTCTTTGACTAGAGGAGCGAGATGACGCGCCGGTAAACTGCCATCGCCGGCTTTTTCCTTCACCTCATCGGGTAGTAAGTCTGAACTCATCGCCGTCCATTCATCGGCCAATTGCTTCACTTCCCGACGGGTAATTCTCTCCCCTTGTCGGGCCGCATCACTGACTAATTTTTGAATTTCGGGGGCAGATTTGGCCGTTTCTACGAAGGCGCGTTTACTGAACTTATTGATACTATCGGGATCCAGTTGTCCTTCTGCCAGGAGAGTATCGGCACTATTAGCCAATTGAATCAGAGCATAAGCTTGACTTTTAGTGATTTCTCGCTGTTTTAACCAGTTTAAAAAGCCTGTACCGCGACTATCACCGCCTTGCTTCTCCCGGTCGCGAATAGCTCGTAAAATTCGCCCCCGCCAGATTTCCGTTTGCAAATCAAAGCGATCGCAGACTTGCCAAAAAGAATCCAGTTGCTGCTGAAAGTCATGATCTTGGATGGTTTCATCTTCGGGATCCGGCAGTTGAAAGTTAAACTCTAGAGGCGTTTCAAAGGCATCAATGATCGCGGAGGTGTCGGAGGAGAACGTCGCAGCATCAACCATAGGATAGACTCGGCAGTTAATCGGGCATTTTATCTTAACTCGCTCAGGCAACCCCCGACAAGCCGATTAATCGTCAGGTAAAACCCGTTACAGTAGAGCAGGAAGTCGCCTTCCCACCCCCTGCTTCAAAACCGGACTTACGACTTTCGCCGTATCCGGCTCCTGAGTAACTAGGCTACTGTCATTAGTAGAATAATAATG
>NZ_SFBV01000083.1:0-2992 GCF_007095585.1 Microcystis sp. M_OC_Ca_00000000_C217Col | reverse complement strand
GAATCAACGATCGGCCTGAATAATTCCGTGTCACCATGGCTAAAATAACCACTCTTGATTCGATCGATCACTCCCTTCAATTCGCGATTATTTTTGTAATAGCTCATCGGTTCATAACCGTGGGCCTTTTTAGCATAAACTTCTTCTGCTGTCAAGCCAAAAAGGAAGAAATTTTCTGCCCCTGCTTCCTCGCGAATTTCGATATTAGCGCCGTCCAGAGTCCCAATGGTGAGGGAGCCATTCATGGCAAACTTCATGTTACCAGTTCCGGAAGCTTCCTTACCCGCCGTAGAAATCTGTTCGGACAGATCCGCCGCCGGATAGATGCGTTGACCCAAAGAAACGTTAAAGTTAGGCAGGAAAACCAATTTTAAACGACCTCTGACATCAGGATCCTTATTAACAATTTCAGCTACAGCATTAGTTAACTTAATAATTAACTTAGCCATAAAGTAACCGGGGGCTGCCTTACCACCAAAGATAAAAGTGCGCGGCACGATATCGATCTGAGGGTTCTGTTTAATGCGATTATAAAGGGCGATAATGTGCAGAACTGCCAGATGTTGGCGTTTGTATTCGTGAATCCGTTTTACCTGCACATCGAAAATCGAATTAACATCCACCTCAATATTGCGGGTTTTCAGCATATAAGCCGCTAAATCGGCCTTATTCGCCTGTTTAATTTCATACCAACGCTGACGAAATTCAGGATCATCAAGGTATTGTTCCAGTTTTCGCAATTCCTTCAGGTCTTTTAACCAATTATCGCCGATTTTTTCGGTAAATAGTGCCGATAATTGGGGGTTGCTCAATAAAATCCACCGGCGCGGGGTGACACCATTGGTTTTATTGTAGAATTTTTCTGGCCAGAGCATGGCAAACTCTTTCAGGGTGTCTTTTTGCAGTAACTCGGTGTGTAAAGCCGCAACTCCGTTAATCGAGTGACTACCCACACAGGCTAAATTAGCCATGCGAATTTGTTTATTACCCCAACCAGCTTCTTCAACTATCGACAATTTGCCCAATAATTCCTCGTTATCGGGAAACCAAGTCCGCACATCGTCGAGGAAAAAGTGATTGATCAGGTAGATAATTTCTAGATGTCGGGGCAGCAATTTCCCGAGCAGATCCGCCGACCAACGTTCTAGGGCTTCCGGCAATAGGGTATGATTGGTATAAGCGAAGGTTTTTTGGGTAATTGTCCAAGCTTTTGACCATTCTAAGCCGTTTTCATCCACTAACAAACGCATTAACTCAGCGATCGCAATGGCGGGGTGAGTATCGTTCAGTTGAATAGCGGCGGTTTCGTGGAAATTTTGCAGATTTTTGTGGCTTTTTAGGTGAATGCGAATTAAATCTTGCAGGGAAGCGGCCACAAAAAAGTATTGTTGGGCCAGACGTAATTCGCGACCGGCGGGGGTGTTATCGTTGGGATAAAGGACTTTAGAAATGGTTTCCGCGTCCATTTTTTCAGCCACGGATTGATCGTATAACCCGGCGTTAAAAGCCTCAAAATTAAACGATTCACTCGCTTCTGCTTTCCAGAGACGCAAAGCGTTCACCGTGTTGGTTTTGTAACCCGGGACGGGGGTATCGTGGGGAATGGCTAAAACCCGACGTTCCGGCAGCCATTGGACCCGTTCCTGTCCCTTATCATCGTGATAGATTTCCGTCCGGCCTCCCAGTTTTACTTCCACACTTTCATCGGGACGGGGTAATTCCCAAGGATTGCCGAAGCGTAGCCAGTTATCGGGGATTTCCACCTGCCAACCGTTTTGGATCATTTGATGGAAAATGCCAAATTCGTAGCGGATACCGTAACCGATGGCGGGAATTTCTAGGGAAGCGAGGGAATCGAGGAAACAAGCCGCTAAACGCCCTAAACCGCCGTTTCCGAGGCCGGGATCCGGTTCCTGTTCGATAATTTCCTCAAAATCAAGACCTAATTCCTCGATCATCTCTTTGATTAGGTCGTAAATACCCAAATTAGCGAGATTATTGCCTAAATACCGCCCCATGAGGAATTCGGCGGAGAAATAGCAGACGAGTTTAACTTTTTCTTGTTTGTAGGTGTCGGTGGATTTCAGAAAACGACGCAGGAGGCGATCGCGAACGGTGTAGGCAAGGGCGACATAGTAATTGTAGGGACTGGCATCGGTGCGGTTAACCCCTTGCAAATAAAATAGATTGTCCAGAAAAGCCCGTTTTAGGGTTTCGGGACTCATGCCCGTGCGATCATCTTCAATTAAAGTGGGGCATTGAAGTGCTTCAGGCCCATCAGCTAGGGTATAGGTTGTCTCCATGGGTTTTTGTTGTCCATATATTCGGGAGTCGATCGCCGATCAGACCTGATGACGATATCCTTTATAGTTTACTTGTTTGGTTTTGAGAGGAGCAGCGATCGCAATTGCCGACAAAAAAGGGTGAACCCTGTCCACCCTCCCACAATTATTCACAAAAAAAGCTTAATAGCGTTTTTTTCTGTCACCACCACCACCACCATTGAAGGGCGCGCGCTCTTCACGATCGCGGGCCTCGTTAACTTTAATTGATCGCCCCATCCATTCAGCACCATCCAGGGCGGCAATTGCGGCGCCTTCCTGGCCTTTATTTTCCAGAAATCTCGTAAGAGAGATTACCAACAAAAATAGACATAATACTTGAATCCTCGAACAATACTCGAAACGGTGTGGAGACACAAAATTCAGGGAGAAGCCGAACAATACTAAAGTAAAAAACTTACCGGATTAATACTGGAAACGAACTTGAACACCAATCTTGACTCTCGCCTCGATCATAACACAGAAAGAGTTGATCGCCGATCAGAATCTGATGGCGATATCCCTTATAGTTTACTTGGGGTTTGCTGAATAACTGGACTTCCCCCATACATAAATACTAGAAAATTAACAAAACCCTTACTGCAGGTCGCTTCTAAGAAAAAATTGAAAAGAGGCTACTGGGTACATTTTTCACTTGAAAATGACTGTAC
>NZ_SFBV01000082.1:0-7034 GCF_007095585.1 Microcystis sp. M_OC_Ca_00000000_C217Col | reverse complement strand
GATCAAGCCGCTCGCTCAAATTTACCACTTCTGTGGCTCTCATTTATGGTAATCGACTTTCTGCCCTTCACTATCAATATTTCCCCGGCCTTTATTGCCGGTAGCTGTCTCTGGTCTTTAGCATTGTATCTGGGGTTAGCTGGGGTGCGAAATTGGTTTATAGAAATTTTCTATCGCTGGTTTAATTTTGCCGAGCGTTTCCTCTATACTTCCCTAGAGGAGTTTGAAAAAACTCGCATCGCCAGAGAATCACAAAATGCTTTTTATGCCTCTATCTTTAGTATTATTCCCTTTCTCATTCTCGGGGGTTTCTCCGATTGGTTAATCGAGATTAGTTTAGGAAAAAGTTGGTCGATTAGTGTCGGTATTCTCGCCTGTGTTGCCTCTGGTGTCTATGAATTAGGACGGCAGGATGGCAGCGGTAATCAGTAAACAACGGTCAATTAAGCTGTTAACTATCTCAATTACTCCTTCGGACTGCACCGGAGGGGCAAGTTAGTTGATTTTAACCCTTGACTAGCGCTTAATCTTTTCCTTCCAGACGATTTTTATGTTTATTAAGAGTCTTTTGTAGTAAATTCAAAACCTCATTAGCAATCTCAATAACTTCATGAGTTCCAAAACCAGCCTGAGTTAATTCTTTAAAAAAAGCCTTAGCGACAATTTTGGCTAATTTCGGGGGATAAGGATGGACCGCGATCGAATGTTCGGACTGAATTTCTGCTATTTCTCTAGTCACTGCCATCGCCACAAAACGAGATTTTAACATCCCTTGCAAATGAAAAATTTGCAGGGATTGGGCAGCCTGTTGAGCGAATAACTGCAAGATTTCTAAATCTAATGGTTCAAAATGTTTTTTGTCTAGGGGAAAACTGAGATTAATTACCCCGATTACCTGCTGATTGAGGATAATCGGTACGGAGATAAAACTATTATTATTTGATCTTTTGGGATAACGGGCTGCGCTGGCAAATGGCGATCGAGTGATATCCTTAATTAGTAAAGGTTTTACCGTAGTCGCTACAGTATCGGCAATAACTTGATCGAGTTTAATTATTTCTTGATCAGCTAAAGGTGATAGCTCATCATAATGGGCAAAAACTTCTAGATAATCGGTAATTTCCCCCTTTAATTGCTGTGGAGAGCTTAACATAATTGAACAGTGCTGCGCTCGCAATTGATGAGCGCTCATACTAGCTATTTTCCCAAAAATATCTTCGAGATTTTCCTCAACATTCAAGACAAGAGCCAGAGTAGCTATTTTGGGGTTAAAATTATCCATGTATTCAATCACTTATTCAGTCCGAGTTTAGGCTTTCAGGGTGAGGGTGACATTCCTCATCTCTGTGTTTGTCTGAGTCTATAGCTTGCCATAGCATCTGATCGAGGGGCTTTTTTACTCGCTAACTGATCTATTGTAGATGTGCTGAAAAACTTCTGTGTGTCTCTTGAAACCCAACGCCCGCTCATGTTACGCTACCGCTAACCCATCCTACAAATAATTGTGCCTCCCTACTTAGCATCTGATCGAGGGGCTTTTTTACTCGCTAACTGATCTATTGTAGATGCAGCCAAAACTTCTGTGTCTCTTGTTTTTTGTCTGAAACCCAACGCCCGCTCATGTTACGCTACCGCTAACCCATCCTACAAATAATTGTGCCTCCCTACTTAGCATCTGATCGAGGGGCTTTTTTACTCGCTAACTGATCTATTGTAGATGTAGCCAAAACTTCTGTGTGTCTCTTGTTTTTTGTCTTCCCTCTAGCTACTCTGATCTAGTAGGTCAGAGGAGTTTAACCTGACTGGAGTGAAAGATGGTGCGTTTTCTCTGGGCAATTTTGGCCGGTGTGGGGATGGGGTTAACAGTGGCGCCAGTTTCTTGGTGGTTACTCGCTTGGATTTCTCTCGTCCCCCTGTGGATTATTGTGAGATTAGCGGAAAAATCCCTAAAAAAACAGCTTTTATACGGTTTTGGCTGGGGTTTTGCCTACCATGGCCTCGCTTTATTCTGGATCACGGGAATTCACCCGATGACGTGGATGGGTGTCCCCTGGTTAGCGAGTTTGTTAATTGCCCTATTTTGTTGGTTGTTTATCACTTTTTGGGGAACGGCGATCGTGCTAACTTGGACGTTAGTTATGTTTTATGTCAACAAAAGTGTTAATCAGTCATCTTTTCGGGATGCTCTCCTACGGGTTTTCATCGGCACTGCCCTCTGGTGTGGGTTAGAATCTCTCTGGAGTCAATCCCCTCTCTGGTGGACTACCCTTGCTTATAGTCAAAGTCCCCATAATTTATTGATTCTGCAATTGGGCAAATTATCGGGTTTTACGACGGTAACGGCGGCAATTGTGGCAGTTAACGGTTTAATCGCCGAAAGCTTGCTCCTAATCCGTCAATCGCGGCAAAATCTCGCTTTTCTCTCTTTACCCCTGCTTATTTGTTTTAGCCTCCATCTCTGGGGATGGAACCTATACCATAAACCGATCGAAAAGTCAAGGGATTTAGGGATAAAAATTGGCGTAATTCAGGGCAATATTCCCAACACGATTAAACTTTCGCCCCTAGGATTTCAAAGGGCGATCGAAGGTTACACCTCTGGTTATCAAATTCTCGCCGATCAAGGAGTAGATACCGTCTTAACTCCTGAAACCGCCTTACCCTACTATTGGGAGAACTTAGTCAATAATAGCTCGATTTATTCGGCAATTTTAGCCAAAAAAACGCCGATCTGGTTGGGTGCATTTGGCAAGGTGGACAAGGGTTATAACAATAGTCTCTTGACCATTGATGGCGAGGGACAGGTGATTAGTCGGTATGATAAAGTAATTCTCGTGCCTTTAGGCGAATACGTTCCTTTTCAGGAAATTTTGGGCGGAATTGTTGATCGCCTTTCTCCCTTGCAAGCGCACTTAATCCCGGGAGATCCCGCTCAAATTATTGACAGTCCTTTCGGTAAAATCATTGTGGGCATTTGTTACGAATCGGCTTTTTCCGAACATTTTCGCCGTCAAACTGCTAGAGGAGGCGAATTTATTATTACTGCTTCTAATAACGCCCATTATAGCCACGCCATGCCCGCTCAACACCATGCTCAGGATACCATGCGAGCGATCGAAACCGATCGATGGATGGCCCGGGCCACCAATACAGGTTATTCTGCTTTTGTCGATCCCCACGGTAATCAGCTTTGGCTATCGGATCTGGATAGATATCAAATCCATAGCGAAACAATTTATCGACGGGATACGAGAACTTTATATGTGCGCTGGGGAGATTGGTTAACTAAAGTTTTAATCATTACTGCCGGACTCGCTTGGCTCTGGAGAGCTTGGGATTAAGGTGACAGTGCTATACTTTTTCCTGAATGAACTGTATAAATAACCTAAGTTTTTGATGCAATGAAAGAGCAATTTGTCAAGTGGTTGAATAGAATCTTAATATTTGATGTGTTTTTGGTAATAGCGGGTTTTCTCTGGTTTGCCGTGGCTGTTATCGGTGAATCCACAGGAATTCCCCTAGGATTTAAACTTTTTCAGCGTCTTTGGCTGCCCTTATTCAATCCTGCTATTAGTATTTTAATTGCGGGGGCGATTTTAAGCTGGGCAATTAATCAAATTCAAGAACGCTTGTCCCCTAAATAGTAGGGTTGATTCATGAATCAACCCTACCCTTGATAAGGGGGTATCTGATAATTTTGGCTCTTCGGTTTGTGTTATGCAATGGATGGGGGTTATAAGGAATGAAACCCTTATAGAGACAGACATTACCGCAATTTTTGTTAATTGTTTTTTTCTAGAGCGAACTAATCAATTAAATCTCTTGCCAGATAAGGATTTAGTCGATTTATGCCCCCATATCGAACCATACCAAGTCCCGAAGAGCCATAATTTTTAACGCCTACCTACTTAGGAAAAATAATCCCAATATTTTCATCCTTGGCGGTGCCAACTTTGGCATCGGGACTGACTTGAAAGAGGGTGTGGGGAGTGGGGTAGTGGGGAGAATAAATAAAATAATCTCGGCTGCGATTTTTGTTAATTGTTTTTTTCTAGAGCGAACTAATCAATTAAGTCTCTTGCCAGATAAGGATTTAGTCGATTTATGCCCCCCTATCGAACCATACCAAGTAACGAAGAACCATAATCTCCTATCTCCTATCTCCTAACTCCTGTCTCCTGACGACCGACTCCTAACCCCACCAATAAACTTTTTGCCGCAAACCCTACTTAGATGATAAAAATCGGGGTTGAACATTTTTCAACCCCGAAAAAAAGCAATTTTTGAGCGGATTAACCCACTGGTTGTAACTGTAATTGCGAGAGAATATTGTTCTGCTCGGAGCGCTGATGACTAGAGACTGTCACCACGGTTTCAGCAGTTACATCTAATAGCGCATGGTCTCCAGAATTGACTTTTCCCGATAACATCGCCTCGGCTAAACTATCCTCTAAGCGTCGAGTTAAAGCACGACGTAAAGGCCGCGCACCGTAGCTAGGATCATAACCCTCATTGATGACCAAATCCTTAAAAGCGGCGGTAACTTCCACAGAAATGCCTTTTTCTGTCAATTGTTTGCCTAGATCCGCGATAAGAATATCAGCAATCTGGGTAACTTCTTCGCGAGTTAACTGTCGGAAAACGATAATTTCATCGAGACGGTTGAGAAATTCGGGACGGAAATATTGTTTTAACTCGTCTGTCACCCGACTAGAAATCTGTTGGTAACGCGATTGAGCAAAATCGTCAGCCATCTCGAATCCTAAGCTATTACCGCCTTTTTCGATGACTTTTGAGCCAATATTCGAGGTCATGATAATTAGGGTATTCTTAAAGTCCACCCGACGACCTTGGGAATCGGTCAAACGACCATCTTCTAACAGTTGCAGGAGAAGATTAAAAACATCGGGATGTGCTTTCTCGATTTCGTCAAACAAAACTACTTTATAGGGTTGACGACGCACAGCTTCCGTTAACTGACCACCTTCATTGTAACCGATGTATCCGGGAGGCGCACCAATTAACTTAGAAACCGTGTGGGATTCCATAAATTCCGACATATCTAGGCGAATCATACTGGATTCCGAGCCAAAGAGCAACTTAGCTAAGGCTTTCGTTAATTCAGTTTTACCCACTCCCGTGGGACCGGCAAAAATAAACGAGGCAATCGGACGATTAGGATTCTTTAAATTTACTCGCGCTCGACGAATAGCACGAGAAACGGCATTTACTGCCTCCTGTTGACCAATAATCCGCTCATGCAGTTGATATTCCAGATTTAAGAGCGATTCCGACTCAGTTTCAGTTAATTGGGTAACGGGAATACCTGTCCAAGCGGCGACAATTTGGGCGATTTCCTCCGCATCCACCACCGGAATTAAAGATTCGGGGTTAATTAGGGGTGATTCTTCGCTAACCTCCGCAGGACTTTTACTTTGCAGGGAATAGCGTAGATGGGTGCGGGATCCCGCTTCATCGAGAAGATCGATCGCTTTGTCCGGTAAAAAGCGATCATTGATATAGCGAGAGGATAGATTAACGGCAGCTTCGATCGCTTTTTGATCGTATTTTACCTGATGGAAATCCTCGTAGGTGGCTTTTAAACCGCGTAAAATCTCGATCGCTTGCTCTTTAGTCGGTTCTCCCACCATAACTGGCTGAAAACGTCTTTCTAGAGCCGCATCTCGCTCAATATGCTGTTTATACTCATCGAGAGTGGTGGCCCCTAAACACTGTAACTCGCCGCGAGCTAAAGCAGGTTTAAGCAAGTTAGAAGCATCCATGGCTCCTCCCATGCTACCAGCACCCACAAGAGTGTGAATTTCATCAATAAACAGGATAATACTGCCCGATTTGCGAACTTCCTCCACAATACCCTTTAAACGTTCCTCAAAATCGCCGCGAAAACGGGTTCCCGCCAGTAAAGACCCCATATCGAGGGCAATTACCTGTTTATCCCGCAAAAGTTCGGGAATATCGCCATTATAGATGCGTTGTGCTAACCCTTCAGCGATCGCAGTTTTGCCCACCCCCGGCGCACCGAGTAAAATCGGGTTATTCTTGCCGCGACGGCCTAAAATTTGGATAACTCGCTGGATTTCTGGCTCTCTACCGATTACAGGGTCAATTTTGCCATTTTTGACCTCTTGGCTTAAATTACGACTATATTGGGCTAAAATACCGCCTTGGGGAGCATTTTTCTGGTCTTCATAGTCACTGCTTGCCGTGAAGCGACCACTAGCGACTTTTTCCCCAGCATTTTTCAGTAAAAGGGCGCGAAGTTTGATCAAATCAACACCCTGCATAATTAAAATTTTAGCGGCTAGGGATTCGGGATCGGTGGTGATAGCGAGTAATAGATGTTCAGGTGCGATCGCCTGTTCCCCCAATTGTCGAGCTTCCTGAAATGCTTGCTCGAACATCTTTTTCGCTTTCGGGGTAAAAGGGATATTAACGGGACTGTAACCCGTGCCGCGGCCAGTCATTCCTTCAATCACGCGGCGACTTTCGTGCAGGGTGACTTTTAAATCCTTGAGAATTAAGGCTGCGGCGGCGGTGGCTTCTCCTATCAATCCTAACAGTAAATGCTCCGTACCGACGACACTGTG
Organism: Microcystis sp. M_OC_Ca_00000000_C217Col; assembly: GCF_007095585.1. NCBI lineage: Bacteria > Bacillati > Cyanobacteriota > Cyanophyceae > Chroococcales > Microcystaceae > Microcystis > Microcystis sp. M_OC_Ca_00000000_C217Col. Next base: position 426 of record NZ_SFBV01000082.1, on the reverse strand, counting down.
ACCGGTACGACGGGCTTCTTCTTGGGCGAACATCACCGCTTTGATAGCTTTTTGGTTAAAGTATTCAAACATGATCGACGGCTTCCTGGCTACTGGGCTTTACCTGTTACTGTAACGTTTTCTTTACATTAGCCGGAAGGGGGATATCCGTATCAGCAGGGTGGGTTAGGAGATAGGAGTGGGGAGTAGGGGCAATTCATCGAAAATTTGGGTCTGAAACCCCGTCGTTCTACGACGGCTTTACTGTTAAATACTAGCGCATTTACACGATATATTCTAGAATGTGAGGTATGGAAAAAGCCTATTATTACCGATTTTACCCCACACCCGAACAAGAGTCGCTATTGCGGCGCACTTTGGGCTGTGTAAGATTGGTTGACAATAAAGCTCTCCATCTCAGAACACAAGCTTGGTACGAAAGACAAG
>NZ_SFBV01000081.1:0-12066 GCF_007095585.1 Microcystis sp. M_OC_Ca_00000000_C217Col | reverse complement strand
GTCTTCTGTCTTCTGTCTCCTGTCTCCTGTCTCCTCTAAAAAATATGCAAGTACAATTTCGCGAATTTAATCCTTTTGATGTCTGGTTTTGGCTGGAATTTTCGACGGTTCCCTCGAATATGGAACAGCAATATGTAGAAGAAGTTTTTGCCTCTTGGTTTTATTTGGGTAAATTAGGGGCTTTCAATGCCGAAAACCTACAGGTACAGGAGGTGGGAATCGATATTAGTTATATGGAATACGATCCAGATATGGCCGAAAATGCCTTCATGTCACCGATGCACAATATGACCGATTTTGAATACTTAGGTACTTGGGGACGTTGTTGGTTTGATCTCGGTACTAGCGATCTTATTGCTTTAGATATTTTAATCAATGCCTTGACCCAATTAAGTAAGGATTTTGTCGATATTAAACGTTTAATTATCGGGGGAGAAAATCAAGATTGGCCAGTCAGCGATCGCAGTAATTATCTTTTTAGCGAATAATTAGGGTTTACTGAAAAAGTTTCTTGGTTGAGTCAGTATTCAGTATTCAGGAGGAGATAGGGTGATAGGGTTTTGGGGTGATAGGGTTTTGGGGTGATAGGGTTTTGGGGTGATAGGGTGATGAGACAGCTTCCCCACTCCCCCACTCCCCCACTCCCCCACTTCCCCACTTCCCCACTTCCCCACTTCCCCACACCCCACACCCCACAACCCACACCCCACAACCCACTTAAATCTATGCTTAATCTCATCTCCCTTCCAGAAATTCCCGCCGCCGCTTGGAAACGTCCTCTCGGCAAAGGTTGGGAAAAACCCTACAGCGTCCGCTATGCCAGCAATTTAGATGATGGTCCTTGGCATGGGATGCCTCTGGGGGGATTTGGGGCCGGTTGCATCGGACGTTCCCCCAAAGGTGACTTTAACCTCTGGCATCTGGACGGCGGTGAACACAGTTTTAATAGCCTTCCTGCCTGTCAATTTAGCATTTTTGAACAAACAGAAGACGGAAGCGCCCAAGCCTACGCTATGGCGACGGAAAGCCCCAAGGATGGAACATTATCGCGCTGGTCGTGGTATCCAGCCGAAAAGGGAACATATTCTGCCCTTTATCCCCGCAGTTGGTACGAGTACAAAGATGTTTTTCAGACTCAATTAATTTGCGAACAATTCTCACCGGTTTGGGCGCATAATTACCAAGAAAGTAGTTATCCTATAGCCCTATTTGAATGGACGGTTCATAACCCCACCGATAAACCGATTACTATTAGTATTATGCTGACTTGGCAAAATACAATCGGTTGGTTTACTAACGCGATTAAATCCCCAGTGGTTAAGGTGAGAGATGATGGTAGTCCCGTCTATGAATATCAATCAAAATGGGGGGAAAGTGAGGGTAATTATAATCAATGGATTGTCGATAATTTCCGCGTTGGCTGTCTAATGGGTCGGGATTACGAAAACCCCGGGGAAGGGGATGGACAGATGGCGATTGCCAGTATTACTAATCCGAGTCTAGAGGTATTCTATCTGGGTAAATGGAACCCTGCGGGCGATGGGGGCGAAGTTTGGGACTATTTCGCCATGAATGGCTCTTTACCGGATATTGAGGACGAAACCCCCGCCCAAAAAGGGGAGCAAACGGCCACGGCCATGGCGATTCGTTTTACCATTCGTCCGGGGAAAACTCGCAAAATTCCCTTTATTTTAGCTTGGGATTTACCCGTCACCGAATTTGCCCAAGGAATTAACTATTATCGTCGTTATACGGACTTTTTCGGTCGCAATGGTCAAAATGCCTGGGCGATGGTACGCACGGCTTTAAAACAGGGCGATAAATGGCGAGAAAATATTATTAACTGGCAAAAACCGATCCTAGAACGCACCGATCTGGCTGCTTGGTTTAAAATGGCTTTATTTAACGAATTATACCTGTTAACGGACGGCGGCACTCTCTGGACGGCAGCCACGGAACAGGATCCCATCGGTCAATTTGGGGTCTTAGAATGTATTGATTATCGTTGGTATGAAAGTCTTGATGTGCGTCTCTATGGTTCCTTTGGGTTACTGATGTTATGGCCGCGCTTAGAAAAGGCCGTGATGGAAGCTTTTGCGAGGGCAATTCCCAGCAGTGACGACACTCCTCGAATTATCGGTTATAACCAAGCTAGTGCCATTCGTAAGGCTAAAAATGCCACTCCCCACGATTTAGGCGCGCCCAATGAACACCCTTGGCAAAAGAGTAATTACACCAGTTATCAAGATTGTAATCTCTGGAAAGATTTAGGCAGTGATTTTGTTTTATTAGTATATCGGGATTATTTATTAACGGGTGCTAAAGATGAGGATTTTCTGCGGGAATGTTGGCCGTCAATTGTCCTGACTTTGCAATATTTAAAAACTTTTGACCTTGATAATGATGGGATTCCCGAAAATTCCGGCGCACCAGACCAAACCTTTGATGATTGGCGTTTACAGGGAATTAGTGCCTATTGTGGTGGTTTGTGGATAGCAGCCCTAGAAGCGACGCTTAAAATTGGGGCAATTCTTGGAGAAGATACGGCAATTTTTGCCAGTTGGTTACAGCAATCTCGCGCTATTTATCATCAGACTCTCTGGAATGGAGAATATTATAATTTAGATAGTGGCAGTGGTTCCGATGTGGTGATGACTGATCAATTATGCGGTCAATTTTATGCCCGTTTATTGGCTTTACCGGATGTGGTAGAAAATCAATACACGCAATCAGCTTTAAGTAAGATTTATGAGGCTTGTTTTCTCAAGTTTCATGGGGGAAAATTTGGGGCGGCCAATGGTTTAAAACCCGATGGTACTCCCGAAAATCCCGAAGCAACTCATCCCTTGGAAGTTTGGGTAGGAATTAATTTTGGGTTGGTGGCTTTTTTACTACAAATGGGAATGGAAAACCAAGGATGGCAAATTACAGAAGCGGTGGTGAAACAAGTCTATGAAAATGGCTTACAATTTCGCACCCCGGAAGCAATAACATCGGTGGGAACTTTTCGTGCTTGTCATTATTTACGCGCCATGGCTATCTGGGCTATCTATGGGATTTTGACGGAATTTCAGGGATAAATTTTCTTGGAGATATCCCTCTTTTCTCAACTTCAATTTCCCTCCTTGAATATTGGCCAAAAAATGTTCACCATGTCACATTATGGGCGATTGGTTGGGGTGTATAGCGTAGGTCTTTTCTTCGCTACCACAACCTTAAGAGAGTCGAGTAATTTAGATAGTCAAGAGCTTAAGTAGGTAGGCGTTAAAAATTATCAGATACCCCCCTTAATAAGGGTAGATACCCCCGCCTATCGGCACCCCCCTTATCAAGGGGATATCCCCCCGCCTATCGGCACCCCCCTTATCAAGGGGGGCAGGGGGGATCGAACCTAAAATCCATTTTTAATTTAATTATAACCAGCTACTTATTTTATTCTTGTTCTCAAGTGCGAAAAACCATTTAAAATTGAAAATTAACAGGGATAGGAAGGCTCTGTAACCGCACGATCATGGCTAAAATTGTCGGTGTTCACGGTATCGCGCAAGAATTTAGGGGTAGCAACACGATTTCTGCTGATTGGTTGCCAAGTCTCAAGGATGGATTGAAACTCGCGGGAACCGAGTTAAAGTCCGATACCGATTTTCTTTGTGCGTTTTACGGAGATATTTTTCGGGGAAAATCGAAAGCGCTCGGTATCCCGAACTACGATGTTAATGATATCGATTCCGATTGGGAAAAAGAATTACTTCAGTTGTGGTGGCAAGAAACGGAACGATTAGAAAATAATCATCCCAATGCGAATAGCCTTTTGAGAGAAAAATCTACCCCAAAAATTATCCAGAGAGCTTTGTCGGGGTTAAGTGAATCTCGGTTTTTCGGTAGCATTGCCGAGAAATTGGTTATTTCTTATCTTAAGCAAGTGGGGAGCTATTTACACGATCGAAAGCTAAAACAGCAGATTCAAGAGCGAGTAATAGAATGTATCGGTGAAGATACGCGGGTACTTGTAGCTCATTCTCTCGGTTCGATCGTCTGTTACGAAACTTTATGTCAGCATCCAGAATGGCCGATTAAAGTCTTTGTCACTCTCGGTTCTCCTTTGGGGATAAGACAATTAATTTTCGATCGACTGCAACCATCCCCCCGCAATAACCTGGGGCGCTGGCCCGGAAATGTGGAAAGATGGGTAAATATCGCGGACGATGGCGATGTGGTGGCGTTGACAAAGCAACTCAACCCTTTATTTGAGGGAACTGTCGAGGATAAGTTAGTTTATAATGGCTGCGAGGCTCATGATGCCAAAAGGTATCTGACGGCGGTTGAAACTGGGGAAGCGATTCGATCGGGGTTAATCGATTGATGGGTAATGGTATGGATGAAGAAATCAAGTATTATCTAATTGCTTGTGGGACGAAGGATTACAACGCATTCGAGCAATTACCCAGCGTCGAGACGGATTTAGAATTGGTGAACAGTCTGTTTACCAGTGGTTTTGGATATGAAAGAGTTCTGCCAAGTTTACACTTGAATCCCACAACTAACGATCTTAAAAAATTATTCCCTAATTGGCTTCGGGATAGAGAGCGGCATGGAACGAAAAATATTCTTATTTTTTACTATTCTGGTCATGGCGAATATTGTCCAGGTGATAGACATTATCTCATACTGGAAGACACAAATAGTGACGATATCCCCTCAACGGCTTTACCGACTCAAGACTTAGTTCTTCCTATTAAAAATAACCAAGTAACAATCTCTCAAGTTCTCTATATTATTGATACTTGTTACTCCCAAAGTGGTGCGGGAGATATTATACAATTCGTTAGCAATGCGATCAAACAATATGAAGCGGTTCGAGGAGCTAATATAGCTATTCATGTTATGGCCGCTTGTAGGGCAAAAGATACAGCGATCGAAGGCGTTTTATCCCTATCGCTGCAACAAGCTCTCGATGATATAGAAGCGATCGAGTTTTATTCCCACTCTGGATATGTCGATCTAGGTTGGTTGGTTCATAAAATGAACCAAAATGTTGACAGTAATCAGCGTGTTAATTATTCTGCGCTAGGAATTGAAACCTATGCTAGGTTTTTTCCTACTTATCCTAAAGCTGACCAAAAATGGGAAAATCAACGATTTAATTTAACCGAAAAACTTTTCGATACTTTAAATATTAATTCCGATAATAGTTTATTTTTAATCAACTCTTTTCTGTTAGTCTATGAAGATCCCAAATCGTCATCTATTTCAAACATACAAGAGCTTAGAGAAAAACTAAAAGATTTATCTAGTAAGCCAGTTAATAAAGAAATATGTCCTTTGATTTTATTTTCTGAATGGTGCAGATTGAAGTTATTTAAGGATGAAACCCTAGATATTGCTGAAGATATTGATACTTGGAAAGGTGAAGCTGTTCGATATAGGGATGGTGTGCAGTTAGACACAATCAAAAAATATGCGAGAGAATTGTGGGATAAATTTAATAAAAATATCGAACTAGAAGGAAGAATACAAATTGTAATCTCACCCGCAATTGATAAACATAATAATACTGGCTTACAAACAGAATATTTTCATGTAAATACGATGTTTTTTGTGGGAATAAACAATAAAATTAAGTTATGGAATATCTATAAAAAAGAACAAGGTTTTATGTTAGAAGAAATGCAAAATAGTTTCTATCAGGTAATTCCTGAAATGTTTTACTATTTACCCGATCGAGTGAGACTAGAGATTGAATTTTTCCTTCCATTTGCTTTGCTGAAACACTCCCTAGAAGATATTAAGTTTAGATGCGGTGAGGGGCCATCTATCGGATACGAGTATCCTGTTTTTCTTAATTGATTAGTTCGCTCTAGATAAAAAACAATTGACAAAAATCGCTAAATGCCTTTCTCTATAAGGGTTCCATCCCTTATAACCCCCATCCATTGCATAACACAAACCGAAGAGCCGTTTTTATTAACTCCTTCGATCGCTATTTCGATGAAGATTTCCGAGAAATACGCGACAAGATCGAGGAGATCAAGAGAGCTTTATGGGAAAATAATAGCGATCTTGACCAGAAAGATTACTACATCGGAACCGAACCATCGATCGCCGATCTGGAAGATATCGTGGAATCCCTGCCGATCGCCGTCTGGAGTCGAAACGCCAACCAACCGATGACAGATAACGATCTAAAACCCTCGGAATGGAGAAACTGGCCCGATAAGACCAAAGAATTACGCAGAAACAAGCGAAAAATCGCCCTTTTCTGGGACGATCCATACCCCAAACCCTCCCCGAGACCGAGACCTCTAAACACGAGAGTGGTGGAATCCAATGGCCGATAAACCAGTTCCCAAACCAGAAGACCTTCGCATCTATCGGGGTTTGACCCTGAGTGCCGATAGTTTACCCACACCCAAAGAACAAAGAAAACACCTCGATCGCATCCCACCGCCACCCCCTTGGCGCAGTTTTAGCCTGTCCCCGGAAGAATGGACAAAAGCGGCAAAATCGCAGAAAATACCGCCCAAACAGGGAAAAATCGACCCTAGGGCTTTAGGATTCGTCGCGGATAAAAAAGCGGTGGAATTGGTGAATGCTGCCCTCTGTTTGCGTCGTCCCCTACTGATCGAGGGCAACCCCGGCGCCGGCAAGACTTCCCTGGCCTACGCAGTGGCGCGGGAATTGGGATTACCCGGCCCCTACCGTTGGTCGATCGTTTCCCGCACCACCCTTAAAGAGGGTCTTTATGCCTACGATGCGATCGGACGGTTACAGGAAGCTTCCCTACAAAGACAGAAAGTGGGAGAGGGGGGAGAGTACGAGGAGCCGGATATCGGCAGCTATCTAAGATTAGGCCCCATGGGGATGGCTTTTTATCAATCCCGTCCAGGACGACCGGCGGTGCTGCTAATTGATGAGATCGATAAAAGCGATATCGATATGCCTAACGATCTCCTCCATATTTTCGAGGAGGGATTTTTTGAGATCCCGGAACTGACACGATTAAAAACCGGCAACCAATCCGTTCTTCCCTATCGCGGTCAACAGGAGGACAGCGAGGAAAAAATCCCGATCGATCGAGGTTGTGTGTCTTGTCAGGAGTTCCCCCTAGTATTCATGACCAGTAACGAGGCCCGGGAGTTTCCCCCCGCTTTCCTGCGTCGATGTTTGCGTTTAAGACTCGAACAACCCGACAACGAGGATGATTTCTATCGGATACTAGAGCAACGTTTCCCCCCGGAGAGCCTAAATCAATTGGACGAACCGGCCAGAAATCTGATCCGGGAATTTCTCGATCGAATTAAACGCAAAGACAAACTAGCCACGGATCAACTGCTCAACGCGGTCTATCTGTTACTACAGGGAAACGACCTCACCGCCACCGATCGCCAATCGCTGCTAGACACCATCTTTAAATCCTTGCAAGGGTAGGGGGAGAGATGGAAGGGAAAAAAGCCATCTGGTGGGAAGACGAGAGGGAAATGGCAGAACTGATCTGGTGCGCTGCTTACCTCGATCGAATTATCGCGCCTTGGTCGATTGAGCAGTCTGAACAGTCGGAAGCAACCTCATCTAATGATAAGGAGGATAACCGGTCATCCGGCAGCGGTGAAGAAACCCCTCCCCCCGGAGCGATCGAGTCAACGCTCCCCGTTGCCTATCCCGAAAACATCGATCGCCAGACGCAGACCTACCAGAAGCGCAATTCGGTCGAGAGCGATCGTTCTTCTCCCGTTCGCGTCCCCGATCCCTTTCCGATACCCGAACCCACCGCCATCAGTAAGGCAATTCTACCCCTAGCGCGTCGCGTGCCTGGATTACGGGCCGACGAGTTGGATATCGAGGTTACAGTGGAACGGACGGCCGAAGCGGGGGGATTACCGATGCTCGCTTTCCGACCCCCCCTAGAACGTTGGTTAGAGGTTCACCTGTTGATCGATCGCTCTCCCCCGATGGAATTTTGGGGAGATCTAGCGGGGGGAATGACTACCCTCTTCCGTTGGCAAGGCTTTTTTAGGGATGTGCGGGTTTGGTGGTTCGAGACGGGTGAAAATGAAGCTCGTTTGCTTTCCGGTGCGGGGCAAATCGAACGGAACCCTCGCAGTCTGGTTGCACCCTCTGGAAACCGACTTTTTATCGTCCTAACCGATACTTTGGGGAAAGCTTGGCGATCGGGGTCTGCCTTCGCCACCCTAGCGCATCTGGGCAAAGAACACCCCGTCACCATTGCTCACATTTTCCCGCAGGAGCTATGGCAACGAACCGCTTTAGAGGGAGCGATCCTCCGGTCTTTGATTGCACCGGGTCCCGCTTCTGCCAATGCAATACTGCAAGTGGGGGAAAAACTCCGCACGAAGCAGATTCTCTATCGGTTCCCTATTTTCAATCTATCCCCCGCTCACTTTGCAACCTGGGCGAAATTTATCGCTGGGAGCGGTGGTAACTCCATTCAGGGGGTTTTAATGGGAGCAACCACTGCGGGGGTGAATATGGGTGAAACCGGAGAAGAAGAGGCAGCCGCTCCGGAAACGGAATCCCCAGAAGAGTTATTGAGAGGCTTTTTAATCGATGCTAGTCCCTTGGCCCGAGAACTGGCTAAAGTGCTGGCGGCCGTTCCTCTGATTCCTCCGGTGATGCGATTGGCACAGCGGCGATTTTTACCCGATAGTAAACATTGGCATCTAGCGGAGGTCTTTTTTAGCGGACTGGTCGAAAAATCTACCTTTAGTCCGGAGGGAGCGACGGTTCCGGATGCTTGGTACGATTTTTACCCCGGCATTCGTCAGCTACTATTGGCAGATAGTGCCAACCGGCGCACGATCGATATTTGGCGCGGCATCGGCGATTATATTCGCGACCATTACGGCGAATTTCGCGATTTTTCGGCTCTAATCCCCAATCCACAGGGTTCTCTAGCGGATGCAGTCAGCGATCGCTCTCTCTACTTTGCTGAGGTGGACGCGGCTGTTCTCCGCACTTGGGGGGGAGAGTACGCCGATATCGCCCAAAACATCGAGGAGAGAGTGAGGCAGCGAAAACAGGAAATCTTGACCCCGGAAAAACTCCTAAAATTCACCTTCGAGACCCTATACGTCGATAAACGGGGAGAAATTACCAAAAGAGAACCCCTGGAGGCCTACTACTACGAGGAACCCCTAGGCGAGGAAATCGAACCCCTAACCATGGTTGCTATCCCGGGGGGCGAATTCCTGATGGGTTCACCGGGAGAAAAGGACGATTACAAGTCTGAAAAACCCCAACACCCCGTGAGCGTCAGTGCCTTCTACCTGAGCCAGACTCTGATTACCCGGGCGCAATGGCGGTTCGTGGCCCACCTACCGAGGGAAGGAAAAGACCTCGATCCAGAACCTGCGGAGTTTAAGGAAAGCGATAACAACCCCGTCGAGCGCGTGAGTTGGTACGATGCGATCGAATTCTGCGCCCGTCTGTCCCGTCACACGGGAAAAAATTACCGTTTACCAAGCGAGGCCGAGTGGGAATACGCTTGTAGAGCGGGAACAACCACCCCCTTCCACTTTGGCGAGACGATCACGGGAGAACTGGCGAATTACAATAGTTCAAAGGTCTATCAACAAGAAAAGGCGAAAAAATCCCCAAAGAAAACCATCTCCGTCCGCTCCTATCCCCCCAACGCCTTCGGGCTGTACGATATGCACGGGAATGTTTGGGAGTGGTGTTTAGATCCGTGGCATAGTGATTATCAAGGCGCACCGCCCACAGACGGGAGCGTTTGGGACGAGACAAATAATGATAATCGTTATGAAAACTTATTAAATAGTATAAATGAACTCTTGACGGATAAACGAATTGGTGTATTGCGGGGCGGTTCTTGGTTCGTCAATCCCTATTACTGCCGTTCCGCTTACCGCCTCGTCAACTACCGCCGCGACTTCGACGACGACTTCGGTTTTCGGGTGGTTTGCGGTGCTGGGAGGACTTTGTAACCCTTTTCCCCTTTTTTTCCCTTTTTTCCCTCATTCCCTTTTCTGGAATTTTTTTAGGCAGGCTATAGCACAAGTGTATTGGTTTAGGGGTGGTCAATTACCTGGGGGGTTTGATCCCCCCTGCCCCCCTTGATAAGGGGGGTGCCGATAGGCGGGGGGATCTCCCTTGATAAGGGGGGATCCCCCCTTAGTCCCCCCTTGATAAGGGGGGTGCCGATAGGCGGGGGGATCTCCCTTGATAAGGGGGGATCCCCCCTTAGTCCCCCCTTGATAAGGGGGGTGCCGATCCCCCCTGCCCCCCTTGATAAGGGGGGATCCCCCCTTAGTCCCCCCTTAATAAGGGGGGTGCCGATCCCCCCTTAGTCCCCCCTTGATAAGGGGGGTGCCGATAGGCGGGGGGATCTCCCTTGATAAGGGGGGCATCTGATAATTTTTAACGCCTACCTAGTTGGTGTCAGAACATCTATTGCTGCCGCAAAAGTCGTTCGAGTAGGCTGGGTGCAACCCAAAAGCCAGCTTCTTGGAGACGTTCAAAGGTTACTCTTAAATCGAGCAATCCGAATTGGGCAGCATCTTTGACAATGCCCAAAAGTCCAATAATTCTTAAGCCACGCTCCGAAGCAATTTGCCTCCCTGCTTTGTCATCTAAAATAATCAATTCAGCTTCAATTTGCTCTGCTAGTAAAATCGCTTCTTGCTCACCCGGATCGAGTTTTTCCAATCCTGACCTTGAGGATGTCCTAACAATTTCAATCCGGAGCCAATCAGGGGGGTTAGCAATCCAATTGCGAACGATAGATGGAGATTCTGAGGCCTTTAATTCATCAGCTACAGCTTCAGGAATGACCACAAGCTCATACAGTTCTTGTAGGATCATAATTTGGTCAATTAAGAGCAGGTAGCAAATCGGAGAAGTGTCAGAAACAACTATCATTTTGCTCTGAGTTCTTTGAGAGTTTGCAAATCGCGTTCCAGTTCAATTTCATCATAATTCAGATAGACTCCCATCCGCTTTAAAAAGGCATGAGTTTCTAACCGAGAAGGTAATTGAAGGATGCGTCCAACTTCGGCCGTACTCAAGATACCGGCACGGTAAGCATCAGCAATAACCATTTCCAGCAGTTTATGAGCCAAATTATCGCCTGTTTGACCTAATCTCTGGGCGATTTCGTCGGGAATATCAACAGTGATTTGCATAAAATTATCGGAGCCGCTACCAGTTAGTTCTATCATAGGTGAAATAGATGGCTCTTCCAGTTTTTGTGTGGAAGGAAGAAGAATAGGGATAATTTGGGTGCATCTCAATTTGGTCGAAATATCTATAGGACATTTTGGGCGCACACAGTTCGATAAACTCACTGACCACAGTGCGGCCCTACCATTGGCGTAATAATATTATTGTAGGGGCGAATTGCATTCGCCCTCAGGGTTTGCGGCAAAAAGTTTTTTGTGGGGGCGGGGTGTGGGGTAGGGTCGTTTCATTCCCTCAAATGTCATTCTCTCCAATCCAACAGAGTTTTTAGATTTATTCAGCAAGCTCTATCTAGGGTTTGCTGAATAAGTACGGGCGAAGCATTCGGATAGAAGGCCGATGAAGACGCAAGGTTTTGAACGACGATTCTCTCAAAATCTTGCACCTGTGGGAGCGAGAAAAGCCCCAAAACCTTTACTTTGCCTACATTTCAAATTTATTCAGCAAACCCTATCTAGCCGGTCTGAGATTAACCCTAGCCAAACTCATCCAACGCTCGCAAAGTTGGGAAGCGCACCTAGTCCAGGGAGATACCCACCGACTACGGCGGGATATCTTCGATTCTTACGAATTCACCAGAATATCGGATATTGTTGTGATCGCCGTCGTTCACTCACCGAAATACAGGTGAACCCGATTGCTCGTCCAGGTTGCCACCCCCGTGCCGAAAAAATCCGCGTCTTCCCCAACACGGCACGGATGAGAATATTGGCATCCAGAACGATTCTTTTCGTCATCGGAAATTTTGGGTCTGAAACCCCGCCGTTCTAGGTTGGCTTTACTTTAGAATTAAAAGGCCAGTCTCGAAAACCAAGTGGACGGCGCAGCACCTTGAAAACTCGGCTTAGGGGG
>NZ_SFBV01000080.1:0-15751 GCF_007095585.1 Microcystis sp. M_OC_Ca_00000000_C217Col | reverse complement strand
AGACCCCGTTCTTCTCCTTCGGCCAGTGCCTCTTGATAGACTCTCGTTTGTTTTAAATCACTTAGTCCAAACATAGCTTCAATTTCCTCGCGACTTTTCTGGGGTAATTTGTAAATGATGATACTTTCGATTAGGTCAATTAACTGCCGTTGACTGGACTGGTCGGTGATTTCTTCTCTGGTGCGCTCGATTAGGGTTTGAGCAGTCCTCACCGCTGCTGTTTCCGACTCTACTACTAATTTAATCACACCAATTCCTAAGGAGGGATTGTCCCTTGGGGGCAATTCATCGAGATAAATGCGTCTAACGCTTGATAAATTGAGGATTTCGCCAAAATGCAGGGATTGTTCCCGTTCCACCCGACGATGGGGATAAATGACGACAATTTGCCAGGGGTGGGGTGGTTGATATTGTTTTAAAAATAGGAACAATTCCGCAAAAAGTCGATAGTAGAGGGTGTCGTCTGGTTGGAACTGCACTTCCACTAGGTAGAGGGGTTGCTGAATATCTTCTCTGAGTGGTATAAATAAGCCATCGAGACGGAAAGAGAGTTGTTTCACCTCTTGGGAGGTGAATTGATAGTTTGCTGCTCCCGGTTGCGGTTGTCCGATTAGGTCAAAGAAACTGTCCGGAAAGCGCAGGAATATTTGGTAAAAGATACTGTCAGTTTTCACGAGAAATCTCGCTTCTAGGGTTTATTGGCAGTTGCCGAATCGTTTGGCTAAACGGTTAATACTCTAGTATTAATAGACATTGTATAATTTTTTCTCCTTGCTGTCACCAACAAAAATCTAGGGGAGATGGCTCTTTTGCTGTATAATCGAGTCTTAATTTTAGGAATTGTCATTATATTTGAGGAAAATCTATGAGTTGGACAGAAGGATATGTATCAGAAGTTAACTACACTAGCGGCTTTTACGGCGAGTTAAGTCCCCTAAAATTAGGTTTAGCGACTCTGATTAAATCGATTCACCCCCCCGATTCCGGTCAAGAATTTACCTATTGTGAATTGGCCTGTGGTCAGGGTTTTACCACGAATATTTTAGCAGCTACCTATCCCCACGCCCAATTTTATGCCAATGATTTCAATCCTAGCCATATCGCCACTGCCAGAGATTTAGCAGCCAAGGCGGGAATGAAGAATATTCTTTTCTTTGATGATAGTTTTGAGGAATTTTTAGAGCGAGATTTACCTCAATTTGACTTCATCAGTCTGCACGGAATTTATAGCTGGATTAGTGCCAAAAACCGCCAAGCAATAGTTGATTTTATGCGCCGCAATCTCAAGGTGGGGGGATTAGTTTATATCTCCTATAATGCCCTGCCGGGTTGGTCAGCAGCGATGCCGATGCAAGCTTTAATGTTGCGCCATGGTCAACACAGTTCCGAACCAATTTTAACCCGCATTGAACAGGCACTTAATTTTACAGGAGAATTATTAGAGGCTAATGCTAGTTATTTTGCCCAAAATCCAATTTTAAAAAGTCGTTACGAGCGCCTAAAGGAACAAAATCGTTATTATTTAGCTCACGAGTATTTCAATCAGGAATGGAATTCTTTTTACTTCGATGAAGTGGCGAAAGAATTAGAGGATGCTAAACTTAAATATGTGGGTTCCGCCCATATTAATGATCATATTGATATGGTCAATCTCTCCCCAGTTGCCCAAGAAAAATTAGCAAAAATCAGCGACCCAATCTATCGAGAAGTGGTGCGAGATTTCTTTGTTAATAGCCAATTCCGTCGTGATATTTTTATTCGAGGCTCTTTAGGTTTAACCAACCAAGAACAGCTTAAACAACTACAAGAAACCCGGTTTGCTCTACTTGTTAATCCCGCAAATATCAAGTTCGAGCAGCAGTTTCCCGTGGGAGAAGTTAAGTTACAGGAGGCAATTTATCAGCCAATTTGTCAGGTTTTGGCGGAATCTCCCCAAACTTTACTGCAACTACAAAATCACCCCAAAACCTCAAATATTAACTTAAATGGTCTTTACCAAGCTCTCGTGATTTTAACTGGTATTGGCTATATTCATCCTGCTGTGGATGAGCAAACTTGCCAACAACGGAAACCATCTACTGATGCTTTTAATAATGCAGTGAAAGCTAAAGCAGTCTATAGTGAGGAATTAAGCTTTTTAGCTTCTCCTTTGATTGGGACTGGAGTAGTGGTCAATCGTTTAGAACAATTATTCCTCTTGGCTAAATCCTCTAACCAAGATGCCGTACAATTTGTTTGGCAAATTTTGGCAAGTCAAGGCAAAAAAGTGGTTAAAGACGGGAAAACTTTGGAAACAGAGGAGGAGAATATTACTCATCTGAAAACAGTGTACGAGCAGTTTAGTAAAGAACGTTTACTAACATTGCAAAAACTAGGTATTTAGTAAATACTAAGTAAGTGATCTCATTGTAACCAGCTACTTAGATAGGTGGTGCTTTATGACGGATTTTTACTTTCTACGTTTTACTACTTAGTTGATGATAGGTGGTGCGTTACGAGTGCGTTACGACGGATTGTTACTTTCAAGTCAAAGCAGTAATTTTTGCCGTCTAACGCACCCTACGTTTTACTACTTAGTGGTGCGTTACGACGGATTGTTACTTTCAAGTCAAAGCAGGAATTTCTGCCGTCTAACGCACCCTACGTTTTACTTAAATGGTCATTAACAGAGTAACATCTACTAACTGCCTTGCTTTCACTAGCGGGAAATATTGACCCCGATAATTGCTACTTTTCTGGGGTATGGGGGGAAGCACCCAGAATCTGAGCTGCTTCCCCTATCTTGACTAATCTTTTGCCTTGACAAAACCTAGTTAAAAACGCCAACCTAGCTAGGTTGCACGAGATTATTTAAGCCATAAACCACTTTAGCGGTGATAATCTTATCCTTATCGGTAAGTTCTTCTAACACCTCTTTTCCCTCGACTAAATAGCCGAAAACCGAATAACGACCATCCATGAGATTAAACCCCGGAGGAGTTAATTCATTATCGAATTTAAAGAAAAAGAATTGCGAGGAACCTCCGTTAGGATTGGTATCCGGACGCGCTAGGGCCAACGCACCAAAAGCGTTAAAAGGCAAAGCGAGACTGGGCAAGTAAATCCCTAATTCTTCGAGAGTATTGCCATAAACTGGTTCTTCTTCCCCTTTAATCAAAATTTCCAAGGGAATAGAGCGATATTGCTTAGTTTTTGGGTCAAAAAAGCCTTCTTCTGCACCGACGGGGTCCCCGGTTTGGACAACGAAATTATCTTCGCTGCGAATGAAGGGTAAACCGTCATAAAAACCCCGTTGGACTAAATCCACAAAGTTACCCCCATTAACCGGAGCGCTGTAACCATCCACAACGATGGTTAAATCTCCTTTGGTGGTCTGCATCTCTACGGTGGCGCGTCCTCGCAATTGCGGCAAGTTAGCGTATTCCGGGGGAACGTTAAAGGGAAAACCCACTACCATTAATTCTTCTAAAGCAGTGATATTATTGAGTAATTCGCGTCTGGTTGACCAAACTGCCTCTTTATCCTTCGCTTCTACGGCCGTATCCAGGGCTGCCACTTCCGTTTTCAGTTTTTCGATTAATTCCTCCCCTTGGCTTGTACTGGCTTCGGGAACACTATCTAAGATAGCCTTGCTTTTGGTAGAAAGGGTATAATTGGCATCCTTGACATCTTTTTTAATCGGACTCCAACGCTTGGCCCGCAGATGTTTGGCAATATCTTCGATCGATTGTTGCACTTGACGAATTGGTTTATTATCTATGGGTAAGGCATTGCGTAAAATAGCAGTGGGATCCGTTACCGCGTCACCCTGAGCAAGCACAGCTAAAGCAGGAGCAGTCCCCTTAACCGTGAACAGACTTAAGATTAAAAATAGTGCTAGGGCGATACTAGCACCGCTTTTTAAGAAAAATTTGCCCCATTCCCGTAATCTTGTCTTTATTTTCATATTTTGGTCGGTTCCTCAATGGCTATACCTATCCAAAATACTTGTAGGCTTTTAGGGGAACCCTTGTCAATAGCTGAGAAAACTGATCGAAGCCATTATCAGTTATCAGTTATCAGTTATCAGATGTGAGTTTTCAGTTCACCCATTACTGTTTACTGAAAAAAGGCTCCCCACTTCCCCACCTCCCCAATTCCCCACCTCCCCAATTCCCCAATTCCCCACCTCCCCACTCCCCCACTTCCCCACCTCCCCACCTCCCCACTTCCCCAATTCCCCACTTCCCCAATTCCCCACTTCCCCACTTCCCCAATTCCCCAATTCCCCAATTCCCCAATTCATAATTTATAATTCCCACTCCCTTTTTTTACCTTTTATGACTATTATTGTCGATTATCGCTTTCCTCCCGCTATTAATGCCGAAAAACAGGCAAAAACGATCGCTATCGGTCAAACCGCTGGCACTTGGAGCGAGCGCCACGGTCATCGTCAAGAGCAGCTGCAACAACACCTAGGGGAAGTGGTGGGGATCAGGGAGGAAGCCGACGGTTATAAGGTGGCTAGGGTGCGTTTTCCCGAGATAAACGTTGAAAATGACATCGCCAGTCTTTTAACCATGATTTTCGGCAAATATTCCATGGCTGGAGCCGGAAAAGTGGTGGGGGTGTACCTACCCGAAAACTACGGCACAAAAGCCAAGGTGGGAATCACAGGAATTAGGCAACGTTTGGGGGTTTATGATCGACCTCTAGTCATGGCAATTTTTAAACCCGCTTTAGGACTATCGGCGCAAGATCACGCCGATATCCTGCGAGAAGTGGCTTTTGCTGGCTTAGACGTGATTAAAGATGATGAAATCATGGCGGATCTTCCCGTGGCTCCCACCCACGAGCGCCTAGATTGTTGTCGGCGGGTTTTGGAGGAAGTGCGGCAGCAAACCGGTAGAAATGTTCTCTATGCGGTCAATGTCACTGGAAAAGCGGACGAATTGCAGAGAAAAGCCCGTTTATTAGTGAAACATGGGGCTAATGCCCTGTTATTAAACGTTCTGACCTACGGGTTTTCCGTTTTAGAAGCTTTAGCCAGTGATCCAGCGATCGATGTTCCTATTTTCGCCCATCCTGCCTTTGCTGGAGCGATGTGTGCCGGTAGCGATACGGGATTAGCCTATTCTGTGGTTTTGGGGACGATGATGGCCCACGCAGGAGCCGATGCGGTGCTATATCCGGCCGCTTATGGTAGTTTACCCTTCGACCCCCAGGAGGAAGGCAAAATTCGCGATATTTTGCGCGATAGAAACGTTTTTCCGGTTCCCTCGGCCGGCATTCGTCCCGGTATTGTTCCCCAGGTCCTTGGGGATTACGGACGTAATGTTATCCTCAATGCGGGAACCGGAATTATGGACCACCCATGGGGACCGGCCAGTGGTGTGAGAGCTTTTTTTGAAGCTTTAGGGAGAGTGGAAGCGGGTGAGTCTTTTGATCCCGCTAATTTGCCCGAAGGAGCCTTAAAACAGGCAATTCTAGAGTGGGGTTAAGAGCAACTTTTTCCAATGCACTATACAAGTATTTTGTCAAGCATTTTTAGAAAATTTAACAAATAACTTCCCGTTTTAGATAGGGTTGCAGCACTTCTGGCACTTTTACTGTCCCGTCTGCCTGTTGATAATTTTCTAGGACAGCGGCCATAGTACGACCGATCGCTAATCCCGAACCGTTGAGGGTGTGGACAAAATTAGTGCCTTTTTGCCCTTTTTCTTTAAAGCGAATATTTGCCCGTCGTGCCTGAAAGTCTCTAAAATTAGAACAACTGGAAATTTCCCGATAGGTATTAGCCGAAGGTAGCCACACTTCTAAGTCATAACATTTAGCAGCCGAAAAACCCAAGTCACCGCTACACAATTCAATCACCCGATAGGGCAACTGTAAAGCTTGTAGGATTGCCTCTGCATTAGCAAGTAAACTTTCGTGTTCCTGAGCAGAAGCGTCAGGATGGACGATTTTGACCATTTCCACCTTATTAAATTGATGCAAACGGATCAAGCCCCTCGTATCCTTGCCATAGCTGCCCGCTTCTCGACGAAAACAAGGGGTATAGGCACAGTGTTTGATCGGTAATTGCTCCGATGAGAGGATTTCATCGCGATAAAGGTTAGTTACGGGTACTTCTGCCGTTGGTGCTAACCAAAGCTCATCATCTCGACATTTAAAGCTTTCTTCCGCGAATTTCGGCAGTTGTCCCGTCCCGCGCAGGGAGTCACTATTAATTAAAATTGGCGGTAAAACTTCTGTATAACCGGCGACAATATGGCGATCGAGCATAAAATTAATTAAAGCTCTTTCTAGGGCTGCCCCGAGCGCGATAAGATTAACAAAACGACTCTGGGCGATCTTTACTGCCCGTTCAAAGTCTAAAATGCCCAATTTTTCCCCAATTTCCCAGTGAGGCAAAATATTCGGGTTGGTGGGTTTATATTCCTCTCCCCAGCGTTTGACTTCGACATTTTCCCGTTCATCCTTACCGATAGGAGTGGTTTCACTGGGTAAATTGGGTAAATCTAAGATTTTTTGGTCAATGGCCGCTTTAATCTCTTTTTCCTGCGGTTCTAATTGAGCTAGTTTACTTTTAATCTCGTTTCCTTCTGTTTTCATTGCCAAAATTTCGGGACTGTTGACATCGCTGCCACTTTTCACTTTTTGTCCCACCAGTTTACCGATTTCGTTACCCCGGGCCTGTAAACTGCTGCGTTCTAACTCTAAAGCCTTCTGTTGTTGATTTAACTGAAGAATAGGGGCAATATCATAACTCCCTCCCCGACTATCTAAGCGTTTCTGTACTTCCTCTGGATTTTCTCTAATTTGCTTTAGGTCTAACATGGTAAGTGGGTGGGTGGAATTAAATATAAGATGAACGTAGGTTGGGTTGAAGCATGAAACCCAACGCCCGATCATGTTACGCTACCGCTAACCCATCCTACAAATAATTGTGCCTCCCTACTTACGAGTCAGTAAAAAGTAAAAATTAAGTGGGGGAGTCGGGGAATCGGCAGCCTGAGGGGAAATGTTGTCAACCGCTAACCAATCGTCAATAATAACTCAAAACTTAACTAAAATATCGGTTAAAAGCCGCCGGTAAAATTAGCGGCAGCGGAAACTGGGGTATATTTAATTTTGGTGTTTGGAGTAAGTCTCATGCTAAAGTATCTGCCTGTTAAATTCCTGCGTTTTTTAGCGATTAGCTGTCTTGTAACGTTAATTTCTCTAGGATTTGACCGTTTACACCCCGTTAAAGCTAATCCCACCCTCATAGCTCAAAATGCTTGGGCCGGGGCCTCCTTCCCCGTGGAAAACTTTCAAACCTATACCTCTGGTTTCGGTTATCGTTCCTCTCCCATGGATGGCAGTCAACAATTTCATGCCGGCTTAGATCTGGCCGCACCCTTGGGCAGTTATATTCGCAATTGGTGGACCGGCAGAATCGTCGAGTTATCGGATCATACAGGCTGTGGCACCATGATTAAGATGCAATCCGGTCAATGGACACATATTTATTGTCATCTCATGGGTTCGGTTCAATCCGATAGCCGCGGTACTTTTTTGATTGACATGGAAGGAGGAATCGTCCTTACTCTCGGTCAGGATATACCGGCAGGGGCGCGCATGGCTAGAGTGGGAATGAGCGGACGCACCACCGGACCACACCTGCACTGGGGACTGATGTACGGCAATCAATACGTTGACCCCGCTTTGGTTTTAAATGCTATGTACGGTTCTAATCCTTCGGGTAATAGTTAAGGGAAAAGGGGAATCAGAAAATCTGCGATCGCATTCTGTGGAGAAAAAACATCGCTGCCCGGATTTAGTGAATAACGAGGGACACTGCTAAAATTAAGCTGATCGATTCAGGTATATCCAGATAAAATGCGAATATTAACCCTTGTACCGGGAGGAATTAGCAATCAACTGCTGTTTTTTCCCACTCTAGAAACCCTCCAGCAAACTTACCCCCAAAGCAGCATTGATGTTTTGGTCGAACCTAGAGCAAAGGCTGCCTATCGTCTCTGTCCCCAGGTTAGGGAAGTGCTTTTATTTGACTATCGAGATCAGTACGGATTAGCGGATTATTTAAATATTTTGGGAGTAATTCGGGACCGGGAGTACGAAATCGCCATTAGTCTCACCAATCGTCCTGCTATCAACCTTTTACTCTGGTTAAATGGTGTTCTTAACCGTATAGGCTATGAAAATAATGGCAGCTGGTTCTTATCGCAACAAGTCCCCCGGCCAACGGAAGGCTATCTAGCGGATAATTATCACGCACTGGTCAAAGGTTTAAAGATTGCCGCACCCTGTCCACCTTTAAAAATAACATTGAATCGGGATGATATCGATTGGGCCCAAATGGAGCAGCAACGCCTCAATATCAAGGATAGCGGCTATATTCTCCTCTACGCCGGCGGTAGCGATATCAGCATCAGCCAAGGACTGGAAACGCTTTATCCCCTAGAGAGTTGGCTAGAAATTATCCAAGGCATTCGCCATCAACAACCGGATTTGCCAATTGTCGCAATCCAGGGAGAACTGGATGAAGCTTGGGTTTTAGCCCTCAAAGCCATGGATAATAACTTAAAAGTGTCGAGAACGGCCGATATCGGTAAAATGGCGGCTATGATCGCCGGTGCTAATTTATTGTTAGCTACCGAAAGTGTCCCTTTACAGTTAGCCGTGGCCGTGGGAACCTATACCCTCTCTCTGCTGGTTCCTTCGTTGTCTAAGAGAGTTTTACCGAGCGGGGGAGAGCGTCATCGATATATTGAAGCTAATACGGGAAAAGTCGCCGATATTACTCCCGAAACTGTCCTGAAAAAGATTTGGGGCCGGTAAATAATCGGGTTTCGATCGCTTTTCTCTGGGATCGAAACCCGAAAAAAAATCAGCATCAAAGCTCAATTTTGCGATTGAGATAACTGACTTTTCAAGGATTCTAGGGAGGCCCAACGACCATCGATGGCAGTCTTTTCTGGAAGCAGAAAATCGGGTGGTTGACAATTGGCTCCGCAGAGTTGACGGGGGGGTAAAGTGAGACATAACTGCTCGTATAACCACATTTGCGGGTCAAAATCCCCGTTAGGATCGAGGGTTTCTGAGAGGTCTTCGTAGGCTATTTCTCGCTCTAGAGGATAGGATCTATCGTAGTCTTTATTTTTGTCTAGCCAGATTAATTCGGAAGTGTTTAATTGCAGACGATGATTATATTGTTGTAAACAGCGATCGCAGGTTAAGGTGACGATGGTTTCTGCTTTCACCGATACTTCCAAAAAATTGCCCCCATGTCTAACCAGCAAGGTTCCCCGCACCGGTGTCAAGGTTTCTAGACCGGGGATAAGATTATCGATGATGATCACTCTTTGTCGATCAGGAGATTTGAGGAGGTGGGGGATAAAAATAGTTTCCATAGATAACTCCTGTATCATTTATCGGTTATCGGGTGTCAACTGCGTTAGCGAGTAACGCCACCATAATTGCTCGGTGACAATCTTTCCTTTATCAGCTTATCGCAGCCCCGACCTCTAGAGACATAGACCGGTTCTAGACTGTGGGAAGTGGGGTGTATTTTCAGTGAACAGTGAACAGTAAACAGTAATCAGTGAACTGAAAACTCACATCTGATAACTGATAACTGATAACTGATAACTGTATTTGACAGGCTGTCTGTTGATCGATTGAGAAAGTTTCCTCAGAATTGGGAGTATATGCACAAAGATACTCCTATGTCAACGGTTTTGAAAAATTTTCTTCCTCGCCTCGGTGGATTGGTTATGGTTGCACTGCTCTGCTCGCTTGTGCTGGGGGGATTGCCTCGGCCGGGAAAAGCGGACAAATCAGTACATTTGCACTACTGGTTGCGATCGGGAATTGAACAACTAGAGGCGGGTAATTATCAGCAAGCTTTGCAGGATTTCAATCAGTCGCTGGAACAGGAAAATAACTTGGCCCTAGCCTACAGTAATCGCTGTTTAACTGAGATTTATTTACAGGATTATCTGCACGCTTGGCAAGACTGCACCCGCTCTTTACAACAGCAATCTGATAATTATCTAGCCTATTTTCATCGGGGTTTAGCTTTTTATCGTTTGGGAGATTATTCACAGGCGCTGACCGATTATAACGAGAGTATCCGGCTAAAACCCACCTATTATCAAGCCTACTATAATCGTGGTTTAGTTCAGTCGGCTATGAAAAATTATCCCCTTGCCCTAGCGGATTTTAATCAATCCTTGCGTCAAATTACTAACCAGCAACCCGACACTTTAGCCACTATTTATAATGATCGAGGTTTATCTCATTTAGCCCTCCACAATTTTACCTCAGCCAAGGCGGATTTTAATCAAGCTCTCCGGTTAAATAAAAATAACGCCTCAGCCTACTATAATCTAGCTTGTACTGCTCACCAATTAGGTGAATACGATCGCTCAATCGCCCATTTAAATCAGGCGATTGCCATCGATCCTTTTTATGCCGATGCTTATATTAGAAGGGGATTACTGCGGCATCAATTGGGTTATTATCAATCAGCTTTAGCGGATTTAAATCAAGGAGCAAATCACCTTTATCATCAGGGATTGCACCACAATTATCAGCAAATTCTCGCCCTAATCGAGCAGATTCACCAACAGTTACTTTCCCTACCATCTCCCATTGTTTAGAATAGCGATCAATATTACAAAGGAAAACGCTTCATGGCTGTGACGACGAGACGGGCATTATCTTTAAGGACTTGGGAAACCCGGGGAATTTGGGGAATTTGCCAGAGAACATCGACGGTGCGCCGTAATAATCGCACTAGATCTCCCTCATCGAGGCTAGTATTTTCGCACAATTCCGGCCAGGATGTCCCCTGGGCCCAACGGGAGGCAATCCCCATCAGTTGGGTTTCTAACCAGACGGGAATAGTGATATCGTAGCGAGATTGAGCTTGATAGAGTAAACGGCGAACTTCTCGCAGACCGGGGGAATTTTCCTCTCCTTGTCGCAAAATATCGATAACTTCTGGCACGGGCGGGTAATTGCACCAAGTATCGGGGCGAGGGGGTTCCGTAATCATGGCGCTGATGGCGGCGGCTAGCTGGCTAGGAGTCAATCGGTCCAAATCTCCAGACATCATCGCTAATCCTAACCAGAGTTCATTTTCCCCGCGAATAGTGGCCGCCGCTTCTCCGAGGGGAGTGGGCAAATAACCCTCTAATGCTTGGAATTCCCGCAAAATCTCGATTAGATTCAGAAATTCTTCCCAGTAGTAGGATTTACGCGATTGTTGTTTTTGGTATTTAATCTGGGTCTTGTGTAACTTATCGCGAGCAATTTCTCGATCGTAGTATAATTTCATCAATCGCCCTGGATTTTTGCGTTTTTGCAGGGGATGAGCGGCAATTTGACTATTGACAATTTCAATTTTTTGTGCCTGTGTTGCCAGTTCCGCCACTGGTGGGATGCCCTGCACTTGTTGGGGGATTAAATCTGCGATCGCCTGAGTATTTTCCTCACCCTTGCGCCACCCCCCTAGGGAAACTGCTTCTAGGGAAGGGGGTATCAGTTCGCCTAATGCCGCAGGAGCGAGAAAACCTCGATCTATCTCGCTAATATCGGCATAGGCGGCTAAATACCAGCGATTATCACTGCCTAAACACACAAGGGTTCGCACTTGACCGGCTCCGTGCAGGGTATTGACAAAGATAGCGGGGACGGGGACGGGAACCTTAATATGTTTGCCCTTGAGATGGAGGATAGTTCCGACGGCAATATTCGGCAATTTTAGATGTATTTCCTGTCTTTTCTGGGCCTCTGCCTGACTAGCGATGATTTTATACAGTCTTTCTTCTTCCCGCAGTTTTTCCCGTAGCTTTTCGTAACTGAAGACCTGCTCCCGTTCGATACCGGCTAATTCCATATCCAACTTAGCCAATTCGGTGGTTAAGGCGGTAATCTGTTGTCGTTCGGGGCTTAACTTCAAACGAGCGAGATATTCGGCGAAACTGCGCTCTAAGAGGTCTTTGGCCTCCTCTAGACTGTGTTTTTGCAGGAGATTTAAGACCATGCCGTAACTGGGCGCAAAACAGCTTTGCAGGGGTTCCGGTTGAGCGATGGCCAGAAAAGCCGCTTCTTTTGCTCCTTCAAAGGGCGTTTGTACTGTCACCACATGGCCCACTGCGTCCATTCCCCGGCGACCGGCCCGGCCGGCAATCTGGACAAATTCCGAGGGAGTCAGCATACTATGGCCATCATCGGTGCGTTTGGAGAGGGCCGAGATAACGGTGGTGCGAGCGGGCATATTAATCCCGGCTGAGAGGGTAGCGGTGGCAAAAACCACCTTAATTAAACCGGCTTCAAAGAGTTGTTCGACTAATTCTTTCCAGAGGGGTAAAATCCCGGCATGGTGAACACCACAGCCCCGGGTGAGGGGTTCCACTTGGTCGGCCCGCACCAATTGGGAAGCACTGGCTAGGAATTCAAACAGTTGATTTTTCGTCTCGGGGGCGGCGGTTAAGAGGCTGAGGAGTTGCTCGTCAGACTGGGGGTTATTAGCGAAAAAAGCCAGTAATTTCTGGTGTAGAGGCGGATTTTCGACGGCAAAGAAGGAAAGGGCTAGTTCTTGCAGATTGGGATTATCTTCCAGAAAGAAAATGAGTAAACGGTAGTAAATAGCTCTAGCTTCTTCTTGATTAACGAGATTGAGGTTTTTTAGCTCTCGAATCGCCTGATCGCAACCTTTACGGCTGAAAATGACGTAAATGGCTGGGAGCATATCCTTGTCCCGCAGAGTGGTGACAATCGAGGCGATGGTGGGACAATCTTCTCGTTTTAAGCGTCGGGGTTTGCCGTGGCCGACTTTTGAGCGTAGTTTCGGGTTAACTTTGCTCTGTTTTGGGTCGAGCAGCGGGAATAATCCCTCTTTATTGGCGAAATAAAAGCGCAGGGGGACGGGGCGAAAATCGGAGTTAATTAGCTCGCAGCTGGAGGTCTGTTTATTGTCGCTGGGTTGGCGCAGTTGCCGCACCCAGTTAATCCAGTCGGTGAGTTCCCCCGGGTTGCCGATGGTGGCGGAGAGGGCGACTAATTGGATACTAGGGGGACAGTAGATAATTGATTCTTCCCAAACGGTGCCGCGACCTCGATCGCTGATATAGTGACATTCATCGAGAACTAGGGTTTCCACGTTTTCTAGGGAAGTGCCTACCTCACCGATTGGAGTTTGGTAGAGCATATTGCGAAAAATTTCTGTAGTCATGACTACAATTAATGCGGAGGGATTGATCACCACATCACCGGTAATCAATCCCACTTCCGCAAACAGCAGCGGGGAATCCTCATCGCCATCGGTGGGGGTGCGACCGAATTTTTCTTGAAAATCCCGGAATTTTTGGTTAGAAAGAGCTTTCAGGGGAGTGGTGTAGAAAACCCGTTTACCCCTTTCGAGGGCGCGATAGATGGCGTATTCTCCGATTAAGGTTTTGCCGGAACCGGTGGGAGCGCAGACAACCACTGATTTACCGGCAGCGAGGGCAGCGATCGCCGATTGCTGGAAGTCGTCGAGTTTAAAGGGAAAAATGGTTTTGAGATCCAAAGAAGTAGGGTTGAGGGACTCTTTCACGTCAAGTCTAAGAGGAGAAATTTTTTAAATTGTGGCTATTCTGGCTGGCTTTTTTTATTCTAGTCGAAAAAAGCGGACTTCTAGAAACTAGGGATAAGCTTAACCTTTGGGGGCGATGCCCAATCCCATCATACTTCATCTGTATAAGAAATGCTGTATCACTAATAGGTAGGTAGGCGTTAAAAGTTGTCAGATCCCCCCGCCTATCGGCACCCCCCTTATCAAGGGGGGCAGGGGGGATCGAACCTAAAATCCATTTTTAATTTAATTATAACCAGCCACTTAATTGTATCTCTATTTTGTCCTTAGCTTGATTAATTATACCTACTGATCATGATTAAATTTCGTCCTGAAGACTGTCTGGTTTTAGTGGTTGATGATGTCGGTAAAAATCTCCAATTGGCTGTGAAGATTCTTGATTCTGCTGGTTATGCCACTATTTGTGCTAGTAGTGTTAAACAGGCAATAGAACGAGTAAAAACTGCTAATTTTGACCTAATTCTTCTTGACTTAATGATGCCAGACATGGAGGGACTAGAACTTTGTCGCAGACTAAAAAGTGATGCTTTATCCGCTCATATACCGATTATTTTTGTAACAGATAGTAAGGAAAAAGAAGATATTATCAATGCTTTTAATTCTGGGGCTGTGGACTATATAAATAAACCCTTTCATAGTTGGGAACTGTTAGCCAGAGTTAAAATTCATCTAGAACTGAAAAAAACGCAAGAAGAACTGAAAAATATCAATTCTCAACTAGAAAAGCTAGTCATCACCGATAGCCTAACTGGGGTGAATAATCGTCGAGAAATTCTCGCCTTGGGCGATAAAGAATTGCAACGATGTCGCCGTTATCATCGTTATTTTTCGGTTTTAGTCATCGATATCGACCATTTTAAACATATTAACGATACCTTTGGTCATCTCCTAGGGGACAAAACTTTAATTACTGTCGCTGGGGCAATTAAAAACTGTCTGCGTCAAGTGGATAGTTTTGGGCGCTTTGGGGGCGAGGAATTTGTCGCTATTCTCCCAGAAACTAATCTTGAAGATGCTGCTACCACAGCCTGGCGCATTTGTCAAGTAATTAACAAGTTAAATATTGAAATTGATCGACAAAAAGTGCGAGTTACTGCTAGTATTGGTGTGGCAACATTTAGCCCTGAAGATAATAATCTAGAAGCGGTGATCGAGCGGGCTGATCATGCCATGTTTGCCGCTAAAAATCAAGGTAGGAATCGAGTTAGTTTAGGTAAAACAGTATGAAAAATTTGTTATTTATTCTTGGTTTTTTGCTCTTGGGTGTAGCCCCAAGTTTTAGCGCCGATCTCGATACAATTATACGCCGGGGAAAATTAATTGTCGCTGTTAAAAATAATCTCCCTCCCCTCGCTTTCCTTGATTCTCAGGGGAATCTGCAAGGATTGGAAATCGACATCGCTAAACGTCTAGCGTCAGAAATTCTCGGTTCTGACAGTGCTATTATTCTCAAACCCGTTAGTAATCAAGAACGTTTACAGGTGGTTATTGATGATCGAGTAGATTTTGCGATCGCTCGTGTGGCGATTACTCCTGCACGTCAGCGCTTAGTGGATTTTAGCCCCTTTTATTACCTCGATAGCAGCGGTTTTGTGACGAAAAACCCCCAATTGCAGCGTTTAGAAGACTTAGCTAACTCTAGAATCGCCGTACTCAACGGCTCGACGACAATCGCCCTTGTGCGTTCCAATTTGCCTAACGCTATCCTGCGCGGGGTTGCTTCCTATCAAGAAGCTTTAAATTTACTGGAAACCGGGGAAATAGACGCTTTTGCGGCTGATAATAGCCTTTTAACTGGTTGGGTGCAGCAATTCCCCAATTATCGTCAATTACCGATCGAGTTAGGGGCGATCGCTCTAGGAGTCGTTCTCCCTAAAGGTTTACAGTACCAAAGTCTCCGAGAACGCGTCAACCAAGCGATCGAGCGGCTAGAATCCACCGGTTGGTTAGCAGAACGGCTGAACTATTGGGGACTCCCCCTGAGAATTCGGGAAATGGGAAGATAGGGTGTGGGGTGTGGTGCGATTCGTTGGCTAGAAACTAGACAGTAAGACGTTTAGAGGATTAGCCGCTTGGTAAATGTAGTACCTTGATAACTTTATAACCATACAGGTGCGGGTT
>NZ_SFBV01000008.1:0-20488 GCF_007095585.1 Microcystis sp. M_OC_Ca_00000000_C217Col | reverse complement strand
TATCTGCGTAAGAACTTCAGGATTTTGTGTCCAGTAGTTCATTGGTATTGTATTGCTTGAACTCAGGCTCTGTAAGACTTTTAGCCATAGCTAGTATGTTTATACGGGGGAAGTCCAGGAATATCATCTGAATTATACTTGGATTTTCCTACAATAGGCATTCCAAAAGTATAAATTATGTGTTATTATATCTGTAAATCATATACGCTTTTGAGCTATTCGTAATGTTATTGAGCAAATTATCTCATAAAATTGTGACAAAAATTCACAGTGTCACATTGCAGAAAAAAATTATCAGTGTTTATAAAAATACGGAAAACCCCAAATCGGCTATCTTTTACACCACTCATAAATGCGCTTCGAGTTTTGTGCCTCAATTATTTAGTGTAATCTTGAAAAATTCTGATTATGAATTGGTGGACTATGCTGGAGCCATCTGGCATTTGGGAAATAAATTTAATTTAGGCACTCCTCACATCGATTGTCTCCAAAATTTCCTAGAAAAATCCTACAGCGACCTTTATTCTCTTCATGGTAAAATATATGGGCCGCAAAGAGTTCCTTTGGATTTTCCCGGTAGAGATAAGTTTAAAAATATTTTCTTTCTCAGAGATCCAAGAGACGTGCTTATCTCTGCTTATTTTTCCTTTGCTTTTACCCATCCTGAACCTCTGAACGATATTAGTAGGAAGGAGTTTCTTGAAAGAAGGAAAAGACTACAAGAACAGGGGATAGATCAATATGTTCTGGAAGAATCGAAGACTTGGGTAGTACCTTTGTACGACAAATACAAGCATCTTCGAGATACTGCTCAAAACTCTATTTATTTAAAATATGACTTTTTCACGGCTCAAACCCCAGAATTTATTGAGAGAATTGCCGAATTTTTAGAATTAAATCCTTCTCAAGAAGAAATTGCTCGATTAACGACAAAAGCTAACCCAGTTCAAAAGATAGAGGTTATGAAACATCAGCGTTCTGGTAAAACTGGTCAATATCTAGAAAAGTTACATCCAGATACAGTGGATAAACTCGATCATATTCTAGCAGAAGTTTTATCTGACTGGGAATTTCCTCTGTAATTCAACGATCCTTGGCTTTTTTTAAACTAAAAGTTTCAGAGTGTTACGGCGGATTCATGTTTGTTCTGGTACATTTTTCACGCCGAAAGGCTTATCCAATAAGGATTTGTCTGTGCCAGATGGATAGAGTAACCGCCGTATTAGTTGAAAATTAAAGTCTTGATATCCGTAACATTAACTTTATTGACTTTGATAAATACCGCTCTTAGAATAAGGAAAACTATGTAAATAGAAAAGATGTTATTTAAATTATGAAAGTATGTTTACTAAGTAATTCTGATAGTCAAGGAGGGGCTTTTATAGCCGCTCATCGTCTGCATAAAGGGTTACATCGGATCAGTGTAGCAGCGACTATGCTAGTTAATGATAAAACGACTGATGACTATACTGTTTTATCGCCAGCAAGTAAATTAATGAAGGGATGGACAAAGCTAATACCTACTGTTGATCACTTGCCCTTGTCATTATATTCTCAAAGAGAGAGAACACCTTATTCTATCCAATGGCTTCCCGATCGCCTTGTTTCTAGAGTAGCCCAAATTAGTCCAGATATTATTAACTTACACTGGATTAATGCCGGGTTTTTACAAATTGAAACCCTAGCCAAATTTAAGCAACCTCTTGTTTGGACGGCTCACGATATGTGGCCTTTTACGGGTGGTTGTCATTATAGTGGAGAATGTGATCGCTATACCCAATCCTGTGGTCATTGTCCTCAACTAAAAAGTCAGCAAGATGGGGATATTTCTCGTTGGGTTTGGTGGCGAAAAGCCAAAGCTTGGAAAAATCTCAATCTGACTATTGTTACCCCCAGTCAATGGTTAGCAGATTGCGCTAGAAATAGTTCTCTATTCCAGGATTTACGGATAGAAGTAATTGCCAATGGCTTAGATATTCAAAAGTATAAACCAATCGAGAAAAACACTGCTCGCCATCTCTTAGGATTACCCCAAGATAAACAGCTTATTCTCTTTGGGGCTATGAGTCCTACCAGCGATAACCGAAAAGGATTTCATCTGCTTAGACCAGCTTTAAAAAAACTTAGTCAGGGGGAAATATGGCAGCATAAATTAGAGTTAGTGGTCTTCGGTGCCTCTGAACCGATTAATCCGCCTGATTTTGGACTGAAAACCCATTATTTAGGCAGATTAAATGATGATATTTCCCTAGCTTTAGTCTATGCCGCCGCCGATATTTTTGTTGCTCCCTCAATTGAGGATAATCTTCCCAATACAGTCATGGAAGCTCTCGCCTGTGCCACTCCCTCTGTGGCCTTTAAAATTGGTGGAATGCCTGATATGATCGAACATCAAGAGAATGGTTATCTGGCCAAACCCTTCGAGGTGGAGGACTTGGCAAGCGGAATTAATTGGGTATTAGAAGATAGAGAAAGGTATAACAAATTGTGTATTCAGGCAAGGCAAAAAGTGGAGCAAGAATTTACTTTAGAGTTACAGGCAGAAAAATATTTAGAGTTATACAGTGATATCTTGAGCAAGAGCAATAATACATTTAGGCTATAATGACCATAATATTTTGCCCCTGTCTGAATTCTAGCGGCTAGATATTTTCCCTAGTGCTAGAGGAAAAATCCCCATAAGTCTAGTCACCAGCGTAGCTACCATGACTTCAACCATTGCCCCTTCTCGACTTTCACTGCCCACCCAAGATGAATTGCCCTGCGATGACGGCGTTCCCATGGAAACCCAACGACATAAACTCCAGATGGATATCCTCATTGATGCCTTGTTCCCCTGGTTAGCTGCTAGGGAATATGGCTATGTAGGCGGCAATATGTTCGTTTATTTCAGTGCCGCACAGTTAAAAACCGAGGAATTTCGCGGTCCTGATTTTTTTGCTGTCCTGGGAGTTCCCAAAGCGGAAAGAAAAAGTTGGGTGACTACTCTATGGTAAAACATGAGCAAATTTATTTGTTGATATCCCTTCTCAAATAGTGCTACACTGTGTACACAGTATGAACACAACGAGAGAGACTATGGATAAGCATGACATTGAGAAAATTGGGGTGCGAGAATTTCGGAGCGAACTCCCTAAATACATATACGGTGAGACTCCCGTTGAGGTACTACGTCACGGTCATACTGTTGGGTTCTATTTCCCGGTTAAACAGGGGAGTAAAAGCGCAGATATCGCTGCCTTACAAGCGGTGGCCGCTCAATTTGAGTATCTGTTAAGTCAAAAGGGAATTTCCGAAGACGATATTGTTCGTGAGTTTCGTCAGATGCGTGAAGCTGACAGAACAAATCAGAGAAAGGATTTGGACAAGTGAGACTCAAATTCGTCGTTCTCGACGCTAATATCATCATAAGAAGTGTATTTGGGGTGAAGGTGGCGAGGTTGATGCAATCTGTCGGCGACAACGCTTGTTTTCTAACTCCCGATGTCTGTCTTGATGATGCACAAGAATACATTCCCAAAATAGCGGCTTCCAAAGGACTTGATCTGGCACTTGTTAGAGAAGGATTCGGCCGCGTGTCGAACATTGTAGAGGTTGTGCCAGCTTCGCTCTATAGTCAACATCAATCAGAGGCCATAAAACGCATAAAACAAAGAGATCTTGATGACTGGCCGATTTTAGCAACCGCCCTTCTTTTTAACTGCCCGATTTGGACGGAAGATCAAGATTTCTTTGGAACAGGGGTTCCAACTTGGACATCAGATAGAGTCCACTTATATTTCCATTCAGAAGAGAAGAATGAGCAATAATACATTTAGGCTATAATTGCCGTGATGTTTTGCCCCATCTCAATTCTAGCCCCTAGATATTTTCCCCAATGCTAGAGGAAAAAGCTCCTTAAGTCTGATCACCAGCGTGACTCCGATGACTTCAACTATTGCCCCTTCTCGACTTTCACTGCCCACCCAAGATGAATTGCCCTGCGATGACGGCGTTCCCATGGAAACCCAACGACATAAACTCCAGATGGATATACTCATAGATACCTTGTTGCCCTGGTTAGCTGCTAGGGAAGATGGCTATGTAGGCGGCAATATGTTCGTTTATTTCAGCGCCGCACAGTTAAAAAACGAGGAATTTCGCGGTCCCGATTTCTTTGCCGTCCTGGGGGTTCCCAAAGCGGAAAGAAAAAGTTGGGTGGTTTGGCAAGAGGGGAAAGCTCCCGATGTGGTTATCGAACTCCTTTCCGAAAGTACCGCTCCACAGGATAAAACTGAAAAGAAAGCAATCTATCAAGACCGTTTGCGAGTGCCAGAATATTTCTGGTACGATCCCTTTAATCCTGAAGACTGGGCGGGTTTTATCCTTAGAGACGGCAACTACGAGCCATTATCTCTAGAGATGGGAGAAAGATTTTTCAGTCAAAGGCTGGGTTTGTCCTTGGTACGCTGGCAAGGGGAGTATAAGGGAGTCGAGGCAGTTTGGCTGCGTTGGGCGACTTTTGCCGGCGATTTACTGCCCACGGAGTCAGAGCTAACTGAACAAGAGAGAATGCGGGCTGAACAAGAGAGAATGCGGGCTGAACAGGAAAGAATGCGGGCCCAACAGGAAAGAATGCGGGCCGAACAGGAAAGAATGCGGGCCCAACAGGAAAAAATGCGGGCTGAGGATTTGGAAGCATTGCTTCAACGCTATCGAGAGCGTTTTGGAGATTTGCCAGAATAAATCTAGATGTTGACCGGCCAAAGTACAATAACTCTCCAGAAAGCTAATAGGATAGGAGCATCAAGCATAGACAACCAATAACCTTAGAAAACTCTTGTTCGCTTTCTGGTGTTAGCTGGTTAAAATTTTTCTTTACAAGAAGTTGATCATCGGGTAAGATGTACCCAATATACCCATTGAATCCGGTCTTGAACTGGTTGGTTAATTAAATTGCCCATTATGGGTGACAGGCTGCCGCATCAGTATTTTGTCAAGATTTAATAGGAAACAACCAGCTAGTAATAGTTTGATCAAGGATGCCAGTTCCCAGTTGGCTTTGACGAAAAAACATGACAGTAAATATTAGTAGTGTAAAGGTTGACAATGTTGAAAAAATTACTTAACCGTATGCAAACCGAACAGGGTAGAAAAAATATTAAATTTGCTCTAGCCAGACAAATATTCAATCCCCTCTTAAGAAATATTGGCTACACCCTAATTACTGACCATTTTTATCAGCCCATACCCAACCGTCAGGAAATTATGACATACGCGGGCAAAGAAAGGCCTCTTAGCTCAATTGAATGGCATCTAGACAAGCAAACTGAACTGGTTAAGTATTTACTAGAAAAATATGCTTTAGAATTTAACAATAAAGAAATTTTTTCAGCGTTTGGTTATTCCGAAGATACTTCTGCTCTCATTAGTGGCGATGCAGAAGTCCTTTATGCTATGGTCAGAGAAAAAAAACCTAATCGGGTAATTGAAATTGGCTCGGGTGGTAGCACTAAAATTATCGCCGCAGCTTTGAGAATGAATTTTATAGAAAATTCCCAAAAATCACAACTGATCTCGATCGAGCCTTATCCTCAAGATTTTTTAAAAGACTTTGCTAATGTTAGTAAATATTTTCTAGAATTTAGTTTGCTTAACCAGAAAGTAGAAGCCGTAGATTTGTCTGTTTTTGAATCCCTGCAAACCAATGATATTCTGTTCGTTGATTCTAGTCATGTATTTAAGTCTGGTAGTGATGTAGAGTTTGAATTTCTTCAAGTTTATCCCCGTTTACAAACAGGAGTCTTAGTTCATATTCACGATATATTTTTTCCCTATGATTATCCCATCGAATGGAATCTGAAAGAATCACGATACTGGAACGAGCAATACTTTTTAGAGACTTTTCTACAGTTCAATAAAAAGTTTGAAGTGTTGGCATCCTTATCTATGGTATCTTATTATAAGAATTCTGTGTTTCTTGAGAATATCAATGCTTATAAGTAGTCATGCAAAATTAATTACCTGCCCGATCGAGCTAAAACCCTTACGGGGCAATGATCGTCATGTGTAAATAATTTTGCCTAGGTACTTAATAAAGATCGATTACCCGGTTCTTTCTGGATGATTGCTTAAAGATTACTCGCCCCTAAAAAACAATGAAAATAATTAATCTCAATCATAACTTTTCCACGACTCGCAAGCTCACTTCTGATCCCCTACAATATCCAATATTATCTCCAGCAAATCTAGAACGCAAGGGAGAAGGAGGATTAAGAACAAAGGGATATTTCAAGCACTCCTACGGGGAGACAAGTGAGTTATCGGAAAAATTTACAGTTCCTTTGGTTACTATTATAACGGTAGTTTTTAATGGAGAAAAGCACTTAGAGCAGACAATTCAGAGTATCATTAGCCAGACTTATGATAACGTGGAATATATCATCATAGACGGAGGTTCCACGGACGGTACAGTTGATATTATACGCAAGTATGAAGAAGTAATTGATTATTGGGTAAGCGAACCAGACGCAGGAATTTCTGACGCTATGAATAAAGGGATAAGTTTGGCGACAGGAATTCTAATTAATCACTTACATGCAGGGGATAAATTTGCTGCTGACACAACCCTGTCGTCAGTGGTTTCATCTTATAATTCAGAAGGCTGGCGATGGTGTTTTGGTAATCAACTATTGAGAAGTCACACAGATGATACTATAGTGGGTTGTTTCTGTCCCCCTAAATTTAGTCAAAAACTACTTCACATAGTAAATACAATTCCCCATCCAACTGTTTTTTCTGAACGAGCTTTGATGGAAGAAGTAAATGGGTTTGACAATGATTATAAATGTGCTATGGATTACCATCTCTGGCTCAGATTCACTCAAGTATCAAAACCCAAACAATTTGATTATGCCACTGCTGAATATTTACTGGGGGGTCGCTCCTCAGATGTAAAATTAGCCTTGAAGGAGGAGTTTAGAGCGAGAAGCGAGGTTTTAGAACAATCACCAATAGATAGACTAATATCTCTTGGCGTTGTATTAATTAGGTATTTAAAGAGGAAGTTGCGTATTACTACCTTTGTTAAGAATTTTGGTTCTTCGGTTTAGCTTATCAATAGTAGATGGTTAAGCATCATAAAGTACCGAAAGTCTATAATTGTCAACAAATAGAAGTATAAAATGTAAATTATTATTCATATGAAAGTAGCTTTTATCGTTCCCAGTCTAGAAGATAGTGGACTGACAAGAATTCCATTTCTTTTGGCTCAAAATCTCTTAAAAGATTGTTTTGTAAAAATTTTTTACTTTAAAGATGCGAAATCAAGAAATTTCAAGTTTAATGTTGAGGTTCCAACAAAGAAGATATCTTTGGTCAAGTTTGATGATGAATTAAATGAATTTGATGTTATCCATTCTCATGGAATGAAACCAGATTGCTATACCTGGCTAAATATGGCTAGAATTCGAGGAAAAAAAATTACAACAGTTCATGGTTTTCGTCATGAAGAACTAATGTATTCATATGGAATGCCTTTATCAGTGATTTATAATGCTCTATGGAATTTTGTTTCAAGCAAATTTGATCGACTGGTTTTTACAGTTGGAGTACAACAAAACTACTATAGAAAAATAGGGTTAAAAGATGGAGAGCTAATTTATAATGGAGTACCTCGAATTTCAGTTAATAGCGTTCAAACTATTAAATCATCAAATATGACTAATATTTCAACTCTCTCAAATTTAGGAGCTAGAAAAGGGATAGATCAAATTTTAAAAGTTCTTGCGTTAAATGAGCAATATCATCTAACATTAATAGGTGGTTCTAATATTCAATATATTCAAAATTTACAATTCTTAGCCAGCAAGTTGGATGTAGGACAAAGGTGTTATTTTTTGGGATTTGTAGACAATCCCTGGGAAATTATCCTAGAAAGTGATGTCTTTATTTTTCCATCTCGTTCAGAGGGATTTGGTATTGCATTAGTTGAAGCTGCCAGTTTAGGAATTCCAATTATCTGTTCTGATATTCCGACATTTCGAGAGATGTTTGACGACAATGAAGTGACATTTTTCAAACTTGATGATATAGATGACTTGAACAACAAAATACTTATGTTAGATGAAATTAAAGACAAAGTTTCTCGGGCTAAGTTAAAAGCAGAAAAACTTTTTTCTTTGGAAAGTATGTGTTACAATTACTATCAGGAGTACAAAAAATTAATTGATGCTAATTAAAAATTATGAACTATAACCATATATAAAAATAAAAGGAGGCTCTATTTAGATGATTGGGATTTGTAATTTATGCGGTTCTGTGGTGGTTCGGATACATCCAGGATATTTTGGTACTCGTTGTTTAAACTGTAGATCTACTAAAATTCATAGAGCAGTTGGTTTGACAATTGAATCTCTAAACTTTTCAACCAGTACCTCTGTTTACGAGTTGTCTTCTCGCGGAGCTTTGTATAAATTCTTAAAGGGTAAATTTAAAAATTTATACTTTTCTGAATACTTTGATGATGTACCTCTAGGATTGATGAAGAACTCTGTTGTCTGTCAAGACGTTCAAAATCTTCTTCTCAACGACGAATCTTTTGATTTAGTGACTTCTACCGAAGTTTTTGAGCATATTCCTGATGACAGCAAGGGTTTTTCTGAAATTTACAGAGTCCTAAAAAAAGATGGATACTTTATCTTTACCGTGCCTTTATCAGATAAACCGAAGACAGTTGAAAGATGTTTCTTACAGCCTGATGGGACTATCATACATCAACTTGAGCCGGAGTATCATGGCGATCAAATTCGTGGACAGGGAAGAGTTCTTGCCTTCAGAAATTACGGATTGGATATAACTAAACGGTTAGAAAGTTGTGGTTTTCACGCTGAAATACGTCTAGTAAACTCGACGCGCAATGTAATTGAAGATCAGAAGGTTATCATAGCAAAAAAAATATAGTTCTACGACTGTCACTAAAAAATCAACTGGAGATGAGAATAAAATGTTAATTTCCTGCAAATACAACTCTCTTTTTATCCGTAATCCCAAAGTAGCGTTGTCGTCTTTGGAGAAATCTCTGAGAAAAATTATCTTAAATGACTGGGAATGTTTTAACTATATTTGAAACTTGACAAAAAGACTATGAGAGAATACTAGAATTGCTTAAGTTACCAGAAGTAAAACTAGCAACCGTCAATCAAAATCCTCAACGTCAGCGAGACTACAGGAGTTATTATAACGAAGAAACTAAAAATATTATTAGTGAACATCTCAAGGAAGATATAGAATTGTTTGGATACTCTTTTTAGTAAAAGATAGCTTTAGATACTTATGCAACTTACTGCCTCCCTTGTCCTTTACAAAAATGACCCAGAGATAGTTATTCAAGCAATTAAATCTCTGTTCAGCACACCCATAGAAATTAATTTATCAGTAGTAGATAATTCTCCCACCGATGAACTCAAAAAAATCTTTGATAATTTTCAGGAATACGATATGGATTATTACTTCAATGATGGTAATAATGTTGGTTTTGGTCAAGGACATAACCTAGCTATTACTAGGGCTAAAAATTATGATTATCATTTAGTTATTAATCCAGATGTTTATTTTGATAATAATGTGATAACTGAACTTATTCACTACCTCGATAAACATCAAGATGTGGGATTGATTACTCCAAAAATATCTTACCCTAATGGGGACATCCAATACCTTTGTAAGCGTCAACCCACAGTTTTAACCTTATTTATTAGACGTTTTATTCCTAAAAAAATGCAATTTCTTTTCAAAAAGAGATTGGACTGGTATGAAATGCGAGATATTAGCTATAACCAGATAATGGAAGTACCGATTATTAGTGGTTGTTTTATGCTATTTAACAGAAAATATTTAGATGATATTGGCTATTTTGATAAAAATATGTTCATGTATTTTGAAGATTATGATTTGACCCTTAGAATGTCTAAAAAATACAAAACCATACTTTACCCCCATGTAAATATTTATCATCATTGGGCAAGAGGAGCGC
Organism: Microcystis sp. M_OC_Ca_00000000_C217Col; assembly: GCF_007095585.1. NCBI lineage: Bacteria > Bacillati > Cyanobacteriota > Cyanophyceae > Chroococcales > Microcystaceae > Microcystis > Microcystis sp. M_OC_Ca_00000000_C217Col. The sequence goes on along the minus strand of NZ_SFBV01000008.1, from coordinate 10,476 downwards.
ACAACTCTACTAAACTGGCAATAGTTTTTGCTCAATCGGCTGTGTATTTTTTCAATAAACATGGTTGGAAACTTTACTAAACTTAATTGAATAATTAATAATGAAAAACGTTTTAGTTACAGGTTCTACCGGCTTTATTGCCAGCCACTTACTGCCAATTTTACATCAACATAACTGCCAGATAACAGCTGCAATTCGCCAGAAATTTGAGTTTCCTGCATCCCTGTCAATTAAGGCCATTCAGGTGGGTGAAATTGATGATACGACCGATTGGCAAGAAGCATTGCTAGGCATTGATACCGTTATTCATCTAGCAGGACGCGCTCATATCCTTCATGAGACTATATCCAATCCAGAAGCAGCATTTATAAAAGTTAACACTAAGGGGACTATTAACCTAGTGAAGCAGTCGCTAAAAGCGGGAGTTAAGCACTTTATTTTTGTCAGTTCTATTCATGCTATGGCTGCCGAAAGTGATAATATTCTTAACGAAAATTCTCCCTGTCACCCTGATAGTCCCTATGGTCGTAGTAAACTGCAAGCAGAACAAGCTTTAATTGAACTAGCAAAAGATAGTGACATGACTTGGACGATCCTTCGTCCTACTCTAGTTTACGGACTAGGCAATCGTGCTAATATGGAGCGCTTGATGAAACTAATTAAACGGGGATTACCTTTACCTTTTGGTGCGATCAAAAATCGTCGTAGTTTTGTCTTTGTGGGTAACTTAGTTGCTGCCATTATTACCTGTTTAGATCATCCTAATGCCGCTAATCAAATCTTTTTAATTAGCGATAACCAAGCTGTTTCGACTCCCCAATTAATTCGACTTATTGCTCAACGAATTCAACAACCCTGTCAATTGCTACCCGTCCCCACTACCTTACTTAGATTCTTAGGTTATCTGGGTGATAGGGTAGAATCTATAACAGGGAAAAATCTCCCTTTTAACAGCTATAATATCGATCGCTTGCTTGGTTCTCTTGCCGTTGACTCTAGCTATATTCAAAAAACCCTGAATTGGCAACCTCCCTTTACTTTAGAGCAAGGATTAGCCCAAACAATTCAGCCAGAGAATTAGTGATCAGCTTGTCAAAAAGGCTTCATAATTCAAGTTCCGCTTTGACAAAATCGGCAGTTTTATAGAGAGAAAACCCTACTTTGGCGGCTATCATCTGCATAGCACGGTTATCCCTTAAAATTTCCCCTTCAATTCCCTCTAATCCTTCCTTTTTGCCAATAGTAACCAAGCGACGTAGTAACTCTGTACCAATTCCTTGACCTTGATAGTCATCCCTAACTAATAGGTCAAATTCCGCCACATTAACGCCATGCAGTTTATTTAAGCGTCCTATAGCGATAATTTCTGGCTCTTCCGTCTGATCTTTATTAATCTCTACCACTAAGCTCATTACTCGATCATAATCGATAAAACAAATGCGCGTAAGACGATCATAAGCGGTTTGGCGATCGAGATTGACAAGATGAAAATAACGATAATAAATGGTTTCTTCCGAGAGATAATGGTGAAATTGTCGCACTAAAGGCTCATCTGCTGCCTGAATTGGACGAATTAGCACTTTTAAGCCTCTTTTCGTCGTCCAAGGTTCTATATAATGTTCGGGATAGGGACGAATCGCCGGATGAGATAACTTTTCTGGGGGTGTAGTTGGAGGATGAAGAAGGATAGAAGCGGAAAGGGCGATTAATTGCTCTGAATCGGCAAAAAAGGGATTAATATCGATAGTTTTAATGCGAGGTTGTTCACTAACCAAGTGACTAAATCTCACGATTATTTGCTCCAAATTCGCTAAATTAAGCGATTTAAGCCCATTTAGCCCCTGAAAAGCCCGATAAATCTTGGTTTTTTCTAAAAGTCGGCGAGCGAGATTAGTATTTAAAGGAGGTAGAGCGGTGGCGTAATCTTGAAAAATATCGACTAAACGGCCACCAGTACCAAAAATTATCACCGGTCCGCACTGATCATCGTAATTAGAGCCGATAATTAACTCATATCCTCGATCGATTTCTAACATCGGTTGAATAATCACTCCGAGAAAATGCTCCCCACCCACTTGTGCGCTAATATTAGCTTCGATCGCCTGATATGCTTGTACCACTGCCCTAGGGGAAAAAAGCGGCAATTGTACCCCACCCACCGCACTTTTATGGATAATCGTCCTCGAATACAGTTTCATCACCACGGGATAACCGAGAGATTCAGCGAGATTAACTGCTTCTGCGGCACTTTCGGCAATTTTAGTGACAATAACAGGGATTCCATAAGCTTTCAGTATATCTAAAGACTCTGGCTCACTGAGAATTGTTCTATCCCCTGCTTGCTCGATAATCTGGCTCACTAAAACTCGATCGGAGCCATTTTCCTGAGAATTGGTTAAAATTGGCGTTTGATAAAGACCGCGCAGATTCTCTTCATATTTCCAGAGCAAATTAAACACCCTGGCGGCCGAATCGGGATAGCGATAGGTGGGGATACCCTGCTGATTTAATAACGCTACTCCCTCTGCAATGCCCTCTCCCCCCATCAAACTTGCTAAAATGGGTTTTTTGCTATTTTGAGCGATTGAAGCGATTCTAAAGGCAATTTCTCGCAGATCGGTGTTAAAGCGAGGCGAGAGAATCATCAACACCGCGTCGGTATGTGCATCCGCTAAAGCGATCTCTAGGGCGCGAGCGTAGCTATCGGGATCGCTGCCGCGACGCAGATCGATGGGATTTTGGGGGACGATATCCGTGGGAACAAGAGGCGCTAGTTTTCCGATCGTTGCGGGGGTAAGGGTTGCCAGTTGTCCATCTTCCGCCAGTAAAGCCGAGGCCGCTAAAAGAGCGGGAGCAAAACCATTGCTGATGATTGTCAAGCGTTTTCCCCGGGGAAATCGGGGAATTTTCGCTAAAACTTGCGTGATATTCAAGAGATCGGCCAGTCTTTGTACTTCCACGATGCCACAGCGAGCAAAGGCAGCGGAGAGAGTTAGCTGATCGCTGGTTAATTTGCCAGCATGGGAAAGAGAAGTGGGGTCAAAGTCGGTACTGTGGCGACTAATGGCGATAATTGGTTTATTTAGGGCAACTTCTCGGGCTGAGGACAGAAAAGAGCGGGCATTATTCAGGGATTCCAAGTAGATAACGATGCTTTTGGTTTGGGGATCGTCTCCTAAATAATAGAGTAATTCGCCCCAATCCACATCTAAAAGGACTCCGAGGGAGATAAAGTGACTAAAACCGACATTTTCGCTTAAACTCCAATCAAGCACGGCAGCAGCGATCGCCCCACTTTGACTAATCAGGGCAATTGAACCGGTTTTCGGCAGGATGGGGGAAAAGGTGGCGTTAAGATTTTGGCTTATATTGCAGATTCCTGAGCTATGGGGACCGATTATGCGTAATTTTTGACCAGCGATCGCTTTAATTTCCCTAAGTAAATTTTCCCCTGTCTGTCCAGTTTCCCGAAAACCCGTGGAGAGAATCAGGGCGCATTTAACCTGTTTTTCGACAGATTGGGCGATAATAGCGGGAATTTCGGGAGCGGGGGCGGTGATAATTACCAGATCGATCGCCGCCTGGATATCCTCTAAACTGCTATAGGTGGGAAGATCGAGCCAGTTTTCGGGGTGAGGATTAACTAGATAAAGGCGGTGCTGACCGGGATTATGATGGAGATTATGTAAAAGAGTGCGATCAAGTTGGGGATTTTGGCGATTAAATCCCACCACAGCGATGGTTTTTGGCTCAAAAAAGGCTCTTATGGTTTGAGTGGGTGGGTGGAATTAAATATAAGATGAACGTAGGTTGGGTTGAAGCATGAAACCCAACGCCCGCATGGGTTACGCTACCGCTAACCCATCCTACAAATAATTGTGCCTCCCTACTTAAGTAGGCTAGGAGGTATTTAAACCGGTTATTGTTCCAGTGTTCCGGTGTTCCCCGATCAACCTAGACCAATTCTAGCTGTTTAATCAGGGTTCGATCGGTGTAATTAATTTTGTCTAGGTAGCGATCGGCAATAAAACAGCCCTAGCCGATGAACATTTTCCCCAAGAGATCTAGTAAACTAACTGATGCTGTAAATATTTAGAGACAGACGATGGAACTGGAATATCCCGAGGATTTGAGATACCTAGAAACCCACGAATACGTCAGACTCGAAGGTGAAATCGCTACCTTGGGAATTAGTGCTTTTGCCGTCGATCAATTGGGTGATATCGTGTTTCTAGAATTGCCCGAATTGGGAGAAGCGCTAGAAGTAGGTAGTAGTTTCGGCACGATCGAATCGGTAAAAGCGGTAGAAGATCTTTATCCTCCCGTCTCGGGGACCGTAGTTGATCGCAATCAAGCGATGATTGACTCCCCCGAATTAATTGCCGATGATCCCCACGGGGAGGGTTGGTTATTAAAAGTGCGGGTAGAAAATCCCGATACTGCCTTGGCTGATACCCTCTCCGCTAGTGAATACCGCGCCCAAGTAGCAGGGGAAAGTTAACTAATATTAACAACAGGGAGCCAGACCCTCACACTATCATAGGCATAGAAAGAATTGAAAATCCAGGAAGCGATCGAGTCTTCCTGATTTTTGTCTCTAAACCGTGCTGAGACGAAATTCTTGCCCGAATCGAGTCAGGTTTCACTATTTACCCAATCTATGCTAAATCCTAATCTCGCGGCGATCGAACTTTCCAAAGAGGAGGTTCAACGCTACTCTCGACACATTATTCTGCCCGAAGTGGGCTTAGAAGGTCAAAAAAAACTAAAAGCCGCCAGTGTTCTCTGCATCGGCACCGGGGGACTCGGTTCCCCGCTTTTACTCTATCTAGCGGCGGCTGGCATCGGTAGAATCGGTATTGTTGACTTCGATATCGTCGATAGTTCCAATCTGCAACGTCAAATTATTCACGGCACTTCCTGGGTAGGTAAACCGAAAATTGTTTCCGCTAAGGACAGAATTCTAGAAATTAACCCCTATTGTCAGGTGGATTTGTACGAAACCCGCATAAGTTCCGAAAATGCCCTTGACATTTTAGCCCCCTATGATGTAATCATCGACGGGACGGATAATTTCCCCACCCGTTATCTGACTAATGATGCTTGTGTTCTTCTCGACAAACCCAACGTCTATGGCTCAATTTTCCGCTTTGAAGGACAGGCAACCGTTTTTAACTACCAAGGCGGTCCCAACTACCGCGATCTCTATCCCGAACCGCCACCACCGGGGATGGTTCCCTCCTGTGCGGAAGGCGGCGTTTTAGGGGTTTTACCCGGAGTAATCGGCACAATTCAAGCCACAGAAGCCATTAAAATTATCCTTGGCGCTCCGGATACCCTCAGTGGTCGTTTACTGCTCTACAATGCTTGGGAAATGAAATTCCGCGAGTTAAAATTGCGTCCGAATCCCATCCGTCCCGTCATTGAAAAATTAATTGATTACGAACAATTCTGCGGTATTCCGCAAGCAAAAGCACAAGAAGCAGCAGAACAGCAAAAAATGACAGAAATTACCGTAGTAGAGTTAAAGGAACTACTTGACAGCAATGCCAATGATTACATTCTCATCGATGTGCGTAATCCCAACGAGTACCAAATCGCTAATATCCCCAACTCGGTATTAATTCCCCTACCCGATATCGAAAATGGTGCGGCAATTCCCAAAATTAAGGAATTAGTCAACGGTTATCGTCTTATCGCCCATTGTAAGATGGGGGGACGTTCCGCTAAAGCCCTCGCTATCCTCAAAGAGGCAGGTATCGAAGGAATTAACGTCAAAGGTGGCATCAGCGCCTGGAGTCGCGAAGTCGATTCTTCTGTACCAGAATACTAATTTTGGCTCTTTGGTTTTGGGGGTTGGGTGTTAGGGTTTTGGGGTATTAGTTGAATTTCCCCATTCCCTATCCCCCCATCTCCCTAGGGTTGATTCAAGGTAGGGTTGATTCATGAATCAACCCTACCCCATCTCCCCATCTCCCCATCTCCCCATTCCCCCATTGCCCGTGAATCTGTTAAAATCAAGGCCAGTTAGCCTTAAAATCCTCGGTGTGAGCGAACGATGAAAAACCATATTAAAAAAATTGCTAGTTGGAGCGCGATCGCTACTATTTCCCTTGGCTTAGTAGAAATGAACCGAACAGCGATCGCATTTGGCAACAATAATCAATTTAGTGCCTGTATCAGTCAGATTGTCGGCACGGGAGTCAGTCCCCAAGATGCCGCCACCGCTTGTTCAGAAGCATTAATTCCTAAAGAATTATCCCGCTGTGTGGCGATGATTAAATCCAAAACCCCGATCGATGGTAATCTGGCTCTGCAAGCTTGTTTTCAAGTGCGTCGTCCCATCGACCTAGGTAATTGTGTGGTCGATATCCATCGCGCTGCCCCCTTATTTGCCACTAATTCCCTCAAACAAACGGAAACAGCCAAGGAACCCGATAAATTAGGGATTTCTAAACAGATTTTAGATTCCTGTCGTCAAAGTTTATTACCCGGTCGCTTTTCCGAGTGCGTTATCGCTGTCAGTCGTGGTGTGGACAAAAATAATCCCTCCCAAGCTTTACAAACCTGTTTAAGTGCCGAGGATTTCCCCAGAGATCTATTCCCCAGTTATCCCCAAAATCAAGACCAGAGACTTTAATCAAGATTATTTCCACGAATATCCCAGAGATTCCCTACCCAGACTCGTTGAGCGGTAGGGAAGGGTAAACTTGATGCTGATTTGGTGGGAGCTAGAAACATTCCCCTCAGAGCCTTACTGAGGGTATGCTGAAAAACTTTTTCAGCATACCCTAATTACTGATTGGGTGTCACCTTATCGATAACCTTGAGAGTGCCGTCATCCTTAACAGTCCAGACATCGTAACTACCGACCACATCGCCATTTTCATCGATATCCACATTGCCACTGGCCCCCTGATAGTTAATATCCTCGCCTTTGCGAATCATTTCCATGGCTTGACAAGCATCGGTTACTTCCGTCCCCGGACCGTTAGCCACCTCACGAATCTTGCTTTGAATCCCTTCACCAGTGTTAGATTTAGCCGCCTCGGCTGCTAACATCAATAAAATCCCCGCGTCCCAAGTATGGGGAACAAAAGCGGTGACATCCTTGCCAGTTTTTTCCTTCCAGAGAGTAGTAAAAGCGCTTAAAGCTTGACCGTCGGCCCCAGGGACTGTACCTAGGGCGCCGGCAATAATTGACTTACCATCGGTTCCTTTCCCCACCTGTTTGGTGAAATCTTCCGAATAAACCCCATCAGTGAGGAGGACAGTAACTCCTTTGGTCAACCCCTGTTTATAGGCCGCTTGCAGTAATAAACTGCCCGTTTCAGCGTAAAGGACTGCCGCTACAGCATCCGGTTGGTTAGCGAAGGCAGCCGCCGCTTCACTATCGAGAGTGGCAGCTTTCGGGTCATAACGGACGGGATTTTGCTTATTAGTGATCGTGCCGCCTAATTTATCGAAAGCGCTCACGAATTCCCGTTCAAATCCGACTCCGTAATCGTTATTGATCACGACGGTGGCCACATTTTGAAAACCCCTTTTCTTAGCTAGGACCGCTAAAGCTTGAGCTTGGTAGGTGTCCGGAGGAGCCGTCCGCGCCCAAAAACCTTGAAAATCGCCTTTTTTCGCCCTGTCAGTAAATACAGGACTGGTGCTACCCGGAGAGACTAACATAACTTTCTTTCTCACCGCCACATCGACGGCTGCTCCTGAGACGCTACTGGCAAAGGAACCGACCACACCGGCTACTTTATCCACCTCCGCTAGTTTTGTCATCGCTGAAGCACCAGCAGCGGGATCGGTTTGGTCATCTTCTTTCACGAGGGTGACGGGTTTGCCATTGACTCCACCACAGGCATTGATAGTCTCCACCGCTAGGGCGGCTGCTTCGGGCATATTTTGACCAATAGCGGCTAAATCTCCAGTAATGGGCAGTAATGCTCCTAATTTTAAGCCCTCATCACCGGGGGCAGTGGTGGTGGGACTAGAGGCGTTGTTATTCGGGGTTTGGGCATTATTACAAGCGGTTAAAAAATTAGCTAAGAGGCTAATACTCAGGGTTAGGGCTAGGGGCGATCGAATATATCTCTGCATGGCGGTAAGATCAAGGATGAGTTAAGGTTGCAAGGTTGAAAAACCCGGACTGGGAAAATTCTAATCGATGTTAGCATTCTCTCCAAATCAAACAGGTTTTCATCTTAATTTAGATATTGATGGAAAAAATGGCTAATTTGTTCGATTTATGCCGTCGGGTGTGGGGAAGTGGGAACTGGGGTGTGGGGTGTGGGGTGTGGGGGAGTGGGAAGTGGGAAGTGGGGAAGTAGAGCATTTGGCTGAAATTTCCCTAAACCCCTAAACCCCTAAATGGCTCTTCGGTTTGTGTTATGCAATGGACGGGGTTTATAAGGGATGGAACCCTTATGTAAAAAGGCATTTGGCGATTTTTGTCAATTGTTTTTGTCTAGAGCGAACTAATCAATTAAGTCTCTTGCCAGATAAGGATTTAGTCGATTTATGCCCCCCGATCGAACTATACCAAGTAACGAAGAATCCTGAAAACTCGCATCTGATAACTGGTAACTGATAACTGGTAACTGATAACTGAAAACCCCACTTTAGGAAGCTTTGGCTAAAACGGTGTTCTGGTTTAAAAACTGAATCGCCGTTTGGTATTGACTATCTTTTTCGGTGCCGATTTCCTCATAGGTGATCGGTTCCTGTGCCACCACTTGATCGGGGATAATTCCTAACTTATGAATATCATGGTGGGCGGGAGTTTCATATTTGGCGACGGTAATCGCTAATCCTGCCCCATCGGGTAACTCGAATAGGGACTGAATTAATCCCTTACCGAAAGTCTTTTCTCCCACTAAAACTCCCCGTTGATTGTCCTGTAATGCTCCAGCTAAAATCTCGCTGGCACTGGCGGTTCCCTGATTGACTAAAACGACTAAAGGCGAGTCGGTTAAAGCATTACCAGAAGCGGCAAAACTATCGGCAATTCCCTCGCGATTAACCGTATAAACGATCGTTCCCTGATTAATCCACATCCGAGCGATTTCTATGCCCGCTTGCAGTAAACCACCGGGGTTATTTCTTAAATCTAAAATATAACCCTTGGCTCCTTGTTTTTGTAGGTTCGTCACAGCTTCCGAGACTTCTTTGGCAGCGTTAGCACTAAATTGATTTAAGCGCACATAACCGATGGGCAAGGAACTAGAATTTTTATCTAAAACCGCTACCACTGGACTTAAAGAAATGCGTTGACGGGTTAAAGATAGGGTTTTTGGTTGACTTTTTTGATAGGGAAGAATGACTAAGGAAACTTCTGTTCCGGCGGTCCCGCGCATTTTGGCCGCCGCCGCATCGAGGGTTAAAGTAGTGGTATCGATACCATCAATAAACAAAATGCGATCGTGGCTAGTTAAACCAGCGGCCTCAGCAGGAGAACCGGCAAGGGGGGCAACTACTTCTAAGTAACCATTATCGGGATTGATATTAATTTGCAGTCCTACCCCCGATAATTCCCCCGTGGTGCTAATTTGTAGGTTATGGTATTGATCCGGTCGCAGGAGACGGGTAAAGGGTTCATCGAGGGTGGCTAACATCTGTTCGATCGCATTATAGGCCGCCGTCCGATCGTTGAGGGGTTTTTTGATGAATTGTTCCCGCACCTGCCACCAGTTTTGATGATTAAATGTGTCATCATAATAAGATTGGTTGACTAATCGCCAAGATTGTAGTAATAATTTTTGTTCTTCGCTAAAGGCGGCTGCTGTGGGTGTCCATGCCATCCAAGTCAGACAAAACCAAAATCCCACTAATAATCCCACCCACAAAGATTTTTTTCTCATCTTGCTTCTCTTATAAATCAAGTGCTGATCTGCTGATTATTTTCAGTATAGTCTTTTCTCTGTGTGATAATTTTTGCTTATGGAGTCGTGAAATGCTTATTGGGCAAGACTTTTAGGGCTATTTTGCGGATATTCTATCAGTATAGACCTCGTTTCCACACAGAAACCAGAAGAGCCATTCTTTGTGTGATCTCGCGTAGCGAGCGCGTTGCGACCAGTTTAACTTATATAGGAGCGATCAATCTTTGTGTCCTTTGTGTCTTTGTGGTTCGTTCCACTCGCTGGGTGCATCTCATTTTTGTAAATCTACCAATTGGGATTTTTACGGGGAAACTCTTGGCTAAGATCGGGCATTACTTTCGGTTTTATCGCTCAATCCCAGCTTTTGGGGGGTTCTATCCCCCAAACCACCCGTTTGGGTAGGGTTGATTCATGAATCAACCCTACCCAAACCCCGGAGCGCATGAGCTTTTCGGTGGGATGCTTACACGCAGCTGCTGATATACTTTAGACGTTCATAATCTGAGATTTATTAAACTTCTGAAATCGTAGAGTCAGCAAGGAATCCAGTTCTTTTTTATGTTTCAGATGGGCATCATTCAGACATTCATAAATA
>NZ_SFBV01000079.1:0-6943 GCF_007095585.1 Microcystis sp. M_OC_Ca_00000000_C217Col | reverse complement strand
TAGGGGTCTCAATATCCCCCTAACGGCCACCGAGAAAACCTTCACCAGATAAGTATTTTTACTCAAGTCTCTGGAGGGGGACAGCTTATGTGACAGTTGAGGGTGCGGAATGTGGGATATTACGAGCGATCCTCTCCCATCTAGAGGGATAACGAATATATTCTTGTAGTTGACCGATCCCTTCCACGCTAAAAGCCAGTTCCACCGATAAAAACTGTTTGAGCATTTCCGAAAGACGACGATTATAGACAGTGCCATTGGTGCTGATGTAAAGCGAGATGTGTCCTGCGTGATCAGTGTCGATTAGTTTTTTGAGAATAGCTGGAAACATGGGATGGATTAATGGTTCACCCCCAGCAAATAGAAGCAAATTCAAACTCTCCGGATGAGCCAATATTTCCTCAAAAACCAGCTTTTCATTGGAAGACCACTGGGTATTTTCGGGTATACGGCTTAAAATCTCTCTCTCTTGTCCCTTATCGCTCTTTTTCTGGCTGACAATCCGCAAGTTATCGATATCGATACAGGGTTGTAAACCCCAACTACAGATTTGTTCTCCTTGATAATTGCTGAGTAAGGATTGCGGCTGCAATAGGTGCAGAAAATGTAGGGATAATTCTAAGCTAGAGATGGCTTCCTCAGTGGGAGCGAGTTCGATCGCTATTTGCCACTGACCGTCTGATAATAATTGTCGGGCTATTGCTCGTTTTCCTGCCATTACTGATAAATAACAGGGTTGATGACAATTTTTCCAGCCAGAAATTTCAATTAAATCGATGGCCGCTCCGTTGGCGGGTAAGGAAATGGTGACTTTTCCCCTTTTTACTGGACGGGTTAACTTTTCGCCACGCCGAGTTAGTTCGCCCAAACCTGTATATTTGACTTCATCGAGGTAAACGGGTAAAAGTATCTCCGCACGGATTCGATCGCCAAACCATTGTGCTTGTATGGGATCGGCCGCAATCTGGGAGCTAAACATCGGCGAACACATTCGACATTTTAAATTACAAAGATTACCTAGCCACAGGTGCAAGGCCGAGGGCGGTGGTGCTTTGCCCCCCTCACGAACAATCGCCGTCGCCTTGTCCAAGATGCCCTCTTCTCCTGAAACCCGCCACAGTTGTTCAGCTTGGGTATTCATAATCTGGCGAAGGCTAGTCCCACCATCGGCTTCCGTGCTATAACATTGGCTACAGTCGGGGATTTTTTCCCCAGCCAGCATTTGGCTTCGCACCGAGCGCAGATAGTCGGAATTCCAAATCTGCTCGCAGGTAGCCCAGTGTAACGACAGACAACGCCCCTCTGACATCGGATTGAGATCGGTGCGACAACACAATTGCGCTTTCCCATCATTAACAATGGTCATCTGGGAGAAAGGGAGGATACAAAAGGTTTTTGGTAGCATCGGAAAAGGAGTGGGGAATTTTTCGAGTCGGGAGTGATCACTGATTACTGATTACTGATTCTAGCCCTTGAGGGTCAAGGCGACGCGAGCGAGGGCTTTTTCTAGGGCGCAGATGACCATTTGTATATCGTCCTGGGTGTGGCGATAGCAGAGGTTAAAAGTGCCATAGGTGCATACTTTTTGGCGTGCCAGTTCATAATTCATCAGATTACGACAATAATCGCCAGAAAAGCCGTTAATTTCCCAAAATTTTAGCTCTGGGCGACAATCATGTCCCACTAAGGCGGACTCGATTCCACGGGTTCGACAAATTTCGCCATAGGCGGTTTTTAAAATACGACCTTTTGCTGCTAAGTCTTGACAGACTTGACGATCGCTAATCTCATTAATCGTTTTGATCGCCGCCACGATTGAAACCGCTTCTAGGCTAAAAGTCAGACCGTAGTTAATCGATGACATTTGTTGTAGCCACTGCTCACGACCTACTAACACCGAGAGAGGTAGACCATTAGCGATCGCCTTGCCATAACAGGCCAGATCGGGTACAATCCCCCAAAACTCTTGGGCTCCACCAATGGCCACCCGGAAACCAGAGACCACTTCATCAAAAATCAACAGCGCCCCTTCTTTTTGAACGATTGCTTGAATAGTTAACATAGTTTCTCGATCGGGAATTGGCCAAGCCATCGGATCGATAATCAGGCAGGCAATCTCCCCAGGATGCTCGACAAAAGCCCGTTGAACGCCCTCCACCTCTAACACATCAAGACTAATAATTTGCCCGTAATGGCTACTCGGCACCCCCGGACATTGAATCGAGGCCATGTACCAATCCTGAACACCATGATAACCTCGATGCAGCACTTTAACCCGTCCCGTCACCGAACGAGCTAGTCGAACGGCCGCTGCCGTTGCATCGGAGCCATTTTTAACTAAGTGCATGGTTTCGGCACAGGGGATCAAGCGAGTCAGCAGCTCGTAGAGGTTTTGCCATTCCGGACCGACCATACCAAGGTTAGAGTATTTGAACATCTGTTCGGCCACAGCCCGCGCTACCCGTTGGTAGCCATGACCAAGAATATTGGAACCCCAACCAGACACCATATCGATGTAATCAATGTTATTAATATCTACCAGATGCCCGTCATAACCGTGGGCAAGACGTTGGGGAAAACAGTGAGCTAAAATTTCCTCACTGGTCATCGGTTCTTGGCAGAGGGGCGACTCTTGACTATTTATTTCTTCCTGTTCCAGATTGTCTGCGAACAGTTCCTCAAAACGTCCATCCCGCGGTTTGCCCTGATCGATCGATTCCCATAGCCATTGGTTAATCCCTTTGGCTGATAATTTTGAGGCTATGGCCGCCGCATTTTGGCGCATCTGTTGGCAATTTTTCGGGTCTCTTAGCTGCTCTAGAGCCTGTCTTAAACTTTCCCCTTGATAATCACAGACAACTCCTAGATGAAATCGTCGGATAAATTGAGCTGCCGATGTGGTTTCCTGGCCCAAAACAATTATCGGGATATTCGCCGTAGCCACCGCAAAAATCATTCGCCACAATCGAGGGTTATGATCGCCTTCTGCTAAGGCACCCGTCGGCAGCACTAAATAGGCATAGTTTCTTAATATCTGTACCAGTTTTTCTTCTGGCAACAGACCACAGAGATGAATGCCTCGATTTTTAATTAGTTCTGAATGCTCCTCTTGCTGACGGTATTGATTGTCTTGATACCAATCTACCGTGCCATTGTACCAATCGAGTTCGATTCCCGCTGCCTTGATCGTGTTACATAATAAATCAAAGCATTGCTGACTGGAAATACTGCCAATCAAAGCTCCTACATTGGCCGACCGGGAGTTAAGATTGGCTAATTGGGGAGTCGGGGAAATTAACTGCTCCGATACCAATGCGGGCAGTAACGAAAACTCCAATTGATATTTGGCTTCGTAGGCTGCTCGCAATTCGGGATGGGTGACTAGCCGTAGGGAACATTTACCTAAAAATTCCCCCATCAATTGATCGGGAATATTATTCACGCAAATATTTTGATCGTCCATAATGTAAGCGGCCAAGGGAACTTGATACAAGTCTTGCAGTACGATCGCTGTGATTAAATCCTCGGCCAGGTAAGGAACACAAAGAAGGCGCGTCACCTTATATTCATGGAAAATTCTGACGGCATGGACAGTGTTTTTCACTGCTTCTGGTCTTGACAAACCAGGATTAGATAGACAAAGAGCGATTGCCCCCAAGTCCTGTTCTCCCCCATACAAATCCACAGAACGAATCGACAGAATATTGGCAGTGTCAGCAACTATTTTTTTGACTAATGCACCTGTACCATGGTGTTGATTGACTTCACAGGTGGTAATAACGATACTGGCATCAGTCATCTTTGGTTGGCTGAAACGGTACTTAGAGCCAAAGTCGCAACCGGCAGCGATGAGACGATCATAAAGTCTAGGACAGGCGACGGCGAGGGATTGTCCTCTTGATCGATCGATATCGTTGGTATAGCGAATAAATGCGTCTTGTAAAACGGCTAATTCCCTCGGTTCGGGGCGTGGTCGTTGTAAAGCGGCGATTATTGTTTCTATGTGCCATCGATTATCTTCATCACACTCTTGCTCTAAGTATTGCTGCCAATCCTGTCGAGCTTCATCAATGACCAGTTGCGGCAGCATATCTAGGGATAAAAACCTTGGCTCCCAAATGAGATTGTTTAAGATGTATCTCAGACCCTGTTCTTGACACCAACGCACCAGCTCTAAAATGCCGAAGATATTATAAGCTTGGGCAGTGGGACGAACAGATAAGGGAATATGGTCTTTCTGGAAGGATAATATATTACGCGAGATCATTTCCCACCGAGAAGGCGTTCGGATATATTCCTGTAACTGACCGACTCCCTCCACACTAAAAGCCAGTTCTACGGATAAAAACTGACGCAGCATTTCCGAAAGACGACGATTATAGACAGTGCCGTTCGTGTTGATGTATAGCGAGATGTGTTGGGCGTGATCGGTTTCTATCAATTTCTTGAGAATAGTGGCAAAAGCGGGCTGGATAAACGGCTCTCCTCCCGTAAAGTTGATATGCTGGAGGCTTTCTGGATGGGCTAAGATTTCCTCAAAAACCAGCTTTTCATTGGAAGACCAATGGGGATTTTCAGGAATACGGCTTAAAAATTCCTTTGGTTGTCTCTTTCCGCTCTGTGGTTTGCTGACAATCCTCAAGTTATCGATATCAATACCCAGCGGAGAACCCCAACGATAGATATTTAGTTTCGCTGTGCGAGTGCTGGTTAAGGGCGGAAGGTAAAATACGGGCAGAAAATGCAGGGAGAATTCAAGGCGAGAACTAGGATTCCAGACCAGATCGGGTTTGACGACCACTCGCCATTCACCACTTCCAGCTAATAATTGTTGGCCCAACAGTTGGTCTTCTGTCATGACCAATAAGTGATACAGTTGCTTGCTCTGTTTCTGACCAGAGATTTCGATAAAATCCACTGGTTCTCCCTTAGCGGTCAGGGAAATCGTCACTTTTTGTGAGATTACTGGTCGGGTCAACTTTTCACCCTGCTTGTTCAGTTCACCGAAACCAGTGTATTCTACGCCCTTGAGGTAGACTGGCAGCAGCGTTTCTGAGCGCGGACGATCATCAAACCATTGCGCTTGTACGGGATCGCCAGCGATCTGGGAACTAAACATCGGCGAACACATCCGACATTTTAAATTGCAAAGATTGCCCAGCCACAGATGTAAGGCTGAGGGAGGTGGTGCTTGCCCCCCACGCTCATCAACGATCGCCGCTGCCCATTCCATTATCTGCTCCTCCCCGGCAACCGGAATCCTCTGACTAGGGTAACGGTTCATCACTTGACGAATGCTTGTACTGCCTTCAGCTTCAAGGGCATAACATTTGGCACAGCTGGCTATCTTCTCTCCTGCTAGCATTTGCCGCCGCAGCTGACGAAAATACTCGGAATTCCAAATATCTTCTAAAGAAGACTGATGCAAGGAGAGAATTCGTCCTTCTGATACCAGATTAGTTCCATGATTCAGACTGCATAATTTCACCTTGCCATCGTTAGTAATCATGGCTTGGCAGAAAGGTAGAATACAAAATGTTTTGGGGAGCATATAGTAGTTATCTTAATGGTGAGGTACAAAGTTTTTCTTTTGGGGAGTCGGTCGTCGATACCCAATTAGGTCGCACCTGATCTTGAGGAGAAACGCTGTACTTAAAATCTAAAGTAAATTGGCAGCCCAAACAAGAGAATATTTTTAAAATTTAATAATTTTTATTTTCTCAACCGGTTACGCTCATGATGAAACTGCTTGAAAATGAGCGGCTAAAACTGGATGATGGTCATAGTACGTTCTGATCTCATCATAGTTAGAAATAAGTTCTTTGATTGTACCATTGGTTCTCTTGTCGAACATCATGGGAATAGCGAGCGGCTCGACCCCCAGATGAACTTGCAAGTTTTGGATAGTTTGCTCCCAATTGGCTATCATCTCCTCGTAATTAACCACCATCTTGGCCTGATCCTGAAATAGATTGACAAAAAATTCTTCCGCAGCGCAATAATAATTGTAAAACCAGTCGAAGTACCAGAGGGGATATTCTAAAGAGAGGGAAGGTGGCTTAGTTTCTTGGCCAGGGACGTACCAAATATAGGATTTTTCATTGGGAACAAACCAGATATTAGTTGCCATGGCAATCCGAAAACTCACAGCCGCCTCGACAATATTTCTCCTTAAAATAATGATTCTTAAATCCCGCATCGATCTTAAATGATCCCAGACGGGAGACTGTCGCTCAAGTTGATCGTACATAATTTTAGTACCGTCAAAAACTCGAAAAAATTCCCTCGATAACAAACTTAAATCAAATCGCTCACCATCGAGATTCTTCTGAGGGTTGAGGTAGGTTTCCTGTTCACCGTAAAGCTGATTAAAAGTCTCTTGGCGCCAATGAACCCAAGGATCATCTCCCTCTAGTTCTGGATTAAATAATTCCATTCCTTGACGCAGATGCGGATGAGCTCCTAGAGCTGTAATCAGAAGTGTTGAACCAGTTCTTGGATAGCAAAGAATAATAAATTTCATCGTTTTCATCAAGCATTTTTGGGGGCTACGGTTCCAAAATTCGGGCCAGTCAAAGACTAAACCCGAACTTGACCGAGTTTTTTAATCCTCTAAACTAATCTTGACCGGATTAACTTTCCAAATCTCTTGACAATATTCCCAGATTGTGCGATCGCTAGAGAATTTGGCCATACGAACCGAGTTGAGAATCGACATCCGCGTCCACTTGTCCCGATCGCGATAAGCTTCACTTACCTGTTCCTGACAATCAGCGTAGGATTGATAATCAGCTAAAAGCATATACTGGTCATCGTAGAGGAGAGAATCAACGATCGGCCTGAATAATTCCGTGTCACCATGGCTAAAATAACCACTCTTGATTCGATCGATCACTCCCTTCAATTCGCGATTATTTTTGTAATAGCTCATCGGTTCATAACC
>NZ_SFBV01000078.1:0-20939 GCF_007095585.1 Microcystis sp. M_OC_Ca_00000000_C217Col | reverse complement strand
TCAACCTTATTTCCTAGAAAGTTTTACTCGTTCAAGGCCGAATTTGAATTCTTTTCTGAACAAAACCCCCTACTATCTGTTGTCAAGGTTCAGTTTTTAGCTTGGTTATCGCTTTTTCCATTGTAGCTTAAAGCCGTCCTAAAAGGACGGGGTTTTAACCCAAATTTTCGATAAATCGCGTCTTTGCAGATTAGCCACCTGAAAATTGATGTTTGTGCCAATTGCGGGGATGAGCCTTTTTCTGTCAACTCTTGAGGTTGACGCGTTTCATTTTTGAATTGGCACATTCAGTCATCATTGATGGTATAAAAGTAGAATAGAGAGATTATACTGAGTATAGAAAAATTACAGCTTTGTTCCTAAAGATGAAGTGTAACCTAATTTGGTATCGAATCCTGACGACCGGCTCCCCAAAACGAAAACTTTGTACTTCACCATTAAGATAACTGCTATAAGATGAATTTATTAGAAGAAGTTAAGGCAAAAACTAAAGAATTTCGTACCGATAACTATCCTATGTCAATCGGAGAGATTATTAGTCTTTATAATAACAAAGAAATGACAATTAATCCAGATTTTCAAAGATATTTTCGTTGGACAATAGCCCAAAAAAGCCGATTCATAGAATCGATACTATTAGGAATTCCTATTCCCTCTATTTTTGTCTATCAGAGAGAAGAAGATAGTGTTTGGGAATTGGTGGATGGATTACAAAGGATTTCAACAATTTTGGAATTTGTTGGCGATTTAAGAGATGAGGACGATGAAACTAAGAAAAAACCAAAACTGGTGCTTCAAGGTACTAAGTTATTACCTAGCTTAAACGGAGTTATGTGGGAAGGTGCAGAGGAAGGAGAGTATAATTTGCCCCCATCTCTAAAAATAGATTTCAAAAGAGCGAAAATACAGGTTCAGATTATCCAAAAAGAATCGGATAAAAATGCTAAGTTTGAAGTTTTTGATCGTTTAAATACCGGTGGCTCTTTTTTATCTTATCAAGAGGTGCGTAATTGTCTTTTGATTATGCTAGATAAAAGCCTATATAAGTGGTTAGAAGACTTGGCAGAAAATGAGAACTTTAAAAATTGTATTTCCCTATCCGAGCGATTAAGACAAGAACGCTACGACTTGGAACTAATTCTTAAATATTTTGCCCTGTCTTCTCCCACATTTGATCCAAAATCATTGAACAAAAAAGAGGTTAATGAATATTTGACTGACTATCTGATAGAATTATGCAATTCCACCACTTTTGATCGTGTGTTAGAGCAAGAAAAATTCGCTAAAATGTTTTTATTGCTTGATCAAGCGACGAATGAAGATACTTTTACCAAATATGATGGAACAAGATTTAAGGGTAAATTTCTCGATTCTGCTTATGAAGCGATCACCACAGGATTACGAGAAAATATTGATGATTACTCTACTCAAGATATTGAACTGCTAAGAACAAAAATTCAGGAAATGTGGTCAGAATCTGACTTTATTTATAACATCGGTACGGGATCGAGAGCTAGAACTAGAATGCTCAAAATGATTGAATTTGGCAAAAAATATTTTAAAAAGTAATGAGTAAAGATAATAGAACTATCGAAATTCTCCAGAAAAACTTAGATGAAGATATGGCATGGCGAATTAAAGAACTTAGTATTTTAAAAAATAAAATTTCTCCACAAAAAGGAACTGAGCAAGATGTATTAATTAGAGCCGGAATAACCACTCTCTATGCCCATTGGGAAGGTTTTATTAAATATGCAGCAGAATGTTATTTGCAGTTTGTTTCCTTAAAAAAATTAAATTATCATGAACTGGATTACTGTTTCGTTGCCCTTAGTTCTAGAAAATCTATAAATGAGTTAATAAAAACCAATAAATTTAAGTTACAAAAAGAGATGATCAAAAATTTACTTGATAACCTAGAAAATACAGCTTCTATACCCCACGAAAATATTATTAACACCAAATCTAATCTCAATTTTGAAGTTTTCACTGATATCTGTACTATTCTAGGAATTGATGATAGTGATTATCAACTTCGGCAGAAAGCTATTGATGAACAACTTCTCACCCAAAGAAATAAAATTGCTCATGGCAAGTATTTAACTATCGATTATGAAGAATACATCAGTATTTATAATTTAGTAATTGAATTAATCAGAAATTTTAAAGATGATCTATTAAATGCCGCCGTGACGGAACAGTATAAAAAAGTCAAAAGTATATAGGGTTAATACTAAATCCGTTGAGTATGCGCTACATATCAGAACAGGCACTCATGCAAGAGACAAAAGGGGAAATAAATAATCAGTTTTTAATAACCGGATTTAGTATGACTCCATGACTATCAAGAACTGTTCCAATAGTGGCAAGAGACGAAGTGACTAATTGGAGTAACTTGTCTTTTGTCTCTGCCAAATTCTTATCTTCTGTATTGCGCTGTAAACTTTGAGTATTATAAATTTTTTTAATTAATTCTTCACCAGCAGAAAAAACATTACTATCTGAATATTTGGTTGTACTGGCTTCTTCAAAAAATATATTAATTCCCTCTGACCATTCAGCTTTTAACTCTAAGTCATCTACTTGCTCTAATAGATTATTACTAAGAGATTGAAGTTCTTGAAGCTGCGTTTTGACATGAGGTGCTTTCGCATAAATTCTTCCCCAAGTGGCCAAAAAATCAAAAGTTTGTTCGGCAATTAAAGGGGTTCCGTCCGCAAGACTAACTTTAAAAAAAGCGTCGAGGGCAGGGGCAAGAAGCGCAAAAATTGGTAATTCCCAACTATTGACAGAAGCGGTAAGAACAAGTAGGCTGATTCTAGATGGACTATCAGGGGGAATACTATTGCGAGATAAAATTGACGCAATAAATAACCAAACAACCTCATTGTTAATCTCGCTGTCATTCTGTAGAAGCTTACGTCCCAATACCCCTAAGCCGATTTCTGAAGCTTTGATCGATCCCAGTGCCAACAGAGCGGCAAACTCTCTAACATGACTATCCACCCTTCTCAGATTGCCGAAAGCTCTATCAATTTCTTCTCTAGCGTTATCACTATCGCCAGAGTCTAAAAATTGTTGTACTCTTCTAAGCATCGTTGTCATTCTGTTTGGGGCGAAGGGATAAAGGTAAGACCACTGCGAATTTCAATATCTACACGGGCGTTTTTAGTTTTACGTTTAGAATCCTGAAATGAGTGCGGTTGTGCCTCTGGAGTGACACCACCTTGCTCACTAGCATTTGTAACAAAGCGTTCAGCTTTTCTAAACGCTTGTTTCCGTTCCTCTCGTTGACATTCGCTGCATTGCCCTTTAATATTAGCAAGAAATGATAATCCTTCTTTAGCAGTAACAGGATTTTTTCTTGCCCAAGAACAACTGTATCCACCCTCTTGCTGGATATCGTCTCCTTGAGCTTGTACCCTCCCACGATAAGGTTCTGACGAACTCGACATATTAAATGTTCAAATTTATTCATTTAAGACAATTATATAGTAATTATCAGCAAAAATGTCAAACAAAGCCCAAATACTTGATTAGAATCAATTATCAAAAGTTTAGCTATAAAATTATGTAGAATGCTTTCGACGACGTACTGGGAAATTACCTGACAAAAAAAAGTTGATAGAACCAAAACGGTCTATCAACTCTTAAAGTTATCCATTCAAGAACTAAAAATTAACGTTCCTGAAAGACGATTTTTTTGTCCAGGGAAGGACGGTTATTCGACTTAGAGGGGTACTTACTACCACCACTGCGGGGAGTTTTATTAATCACCGGTTTACTGCTCGTCGGTGCGGGAACTTCCCAATCGGTTTTCATCCACTGGGGACAATTTTGATCGTAGATCATTTGCAGGGCAGCCGCCGCAATCGCTTGGGGATCGTATTCTTCACTTAAATCCCGCACTAAAGGCAAGAAAGAAGCCATACGTTCCCCCGATAAAGCCTCTTTTAGCTGATTTTGCAGCTTGGCCAGGCGTTTTGCTTCTACTTCGGTGCGGCTAGGAATGGGACTAGATTCCAGACGTTGACGCAGACGCTGTTCAATCTGACGCAACAAACGCCGATCGATCGGTTCTACTAAAGATATAGCAGTTCCCGTTTTACCAGCGCGGCCGGTGCGGCCAATGCGGTGAATATAGGTTTCGGCATTATCCGGCAGATCATAGTTAATAACGTGGCTGAGATTTTCCACATCTAGACCGCGGGCTGCAATATCCGTAGCTACCACTAATTTAATTTTGCCCTCGCGGAAACGTTGCACCAGTCGTTCCCGTTGCACTTGGCTTAAGTTACCGTGGTATTCATCCACAGTTTGCCCCGCTTCTTGCAGTTTGCTGGTTAATTCGGCCGCGGTTTGCTTGGTGCGGACGAAAATAATCGCCGATTCTAGGGGTTCGATCTCTAACAGGGGTTGCAGGACTTTTAATTTCGTCCAACCGCGAGGGATCATATAAATTTTCTGCTCGATTTTAGCAGGAGCGGCCTGGGGTTGAGAAACCGTCACAGAAATGGGAGATTTCAAGAAATTAGCGATTAAATCGCGGATTTCCCGGGGCATAGTTGCCGAGAAACAGGCGGTTTGACGGGTGGAGGGGGATGCTTGCAGAATTTTCTTAACATCATCGATAAAACCCATACTGAGCATTTCGTCCGCTTCATCGAGGACTACCCAGTTTAGGGATTCGAGATGGAGTTTTTTGCGATCGAGCAGATCAATTACCCGGCCAGGAGTCCCGACCACAATCTGGACACCTTTTTCCAGACTGCGGATCTGACGTTCCATGGATTGACCACCACAGACTGTCAGGATAAAGAGACGACGGTCATCAGAGAAATCTTTGATGGCGCTGGCCACCTGTTGGGCTAATTCCCGGGTGGGGGTGAGGATTAAAGCTTGAACGTTAGGATTTTTGGTGTCCATGCGTTCCAGTAAAGGCAGGGAATAGGCGGCAGTTTTGCCGGTTCCCGTTTGTGACATTCCTACCATGTCATGCCCTTCTAGAAGGAGAGGGATGGCTTTGGTTTGAATTTCCGTGGGGGTGGTGAATCCAAGCGTTTCTAGGTGTTGAAGACGGCTATCGGATAAACCTAAATTGTTGAAACCAGTGGTCATAAGGGTTGTTTTGTGGGAATTAAATAAGAAAAATGGAAAAATTAGACTATTTCGCCGTAGAGATCGTAGGTATCGGCCGCAGTGATTCGGACCTGTACGATCGCACCTAGAATCGCCTCCCCTGTCACATAAACCAAGCCATCCACTTCCGGGGAAAAACGAGCGGAGCGCCCGATTAATTCTCCTGTTTCCGGGTTTTCCTGTTCGATGAGAACATCGACAGTGTGACCTATATAAGCTTGATTTTTGCGCTCCGAGATTGGTTGCTGAGTTAACATCAACCTTTCGCGGCGTTCGTCCATAATTGCCTGTGGCACTGGATTGGGCAGGTCAAAAGCGGCGGTACCTTCTTCGGCGGAGAAGGTAAACACCCCGACGTGATCGAACTCATGACGCTTGACAAATTCCAGCAGATGGCTGAAATGTTCCTCGGTTTCTCCGGGGAAACCGACGATAAAAGTCGTTCGTAAAACCGCGTTCGGGATAGCTTGCTTGATCCGCTCGATAATGCCATCGTTGACTCGTCCTTGCCAGGGACGGTTCATCGCCCGCAGGATGTCGGGATGGGAATGTTGTAGCGGCAAGTCTAGATAGGGTAAAACATTCGGGGTCTCTCGGATCGCCTCGATAACCTTTGGCGTTAACCCGGTCGGATAAGCGTAGTGAACGCGAATCCAAGGTATATCGACTTCTCCCAGCGCTCGCAAGAGTTCCGCTAATTTGGGTTCGCCATATAAGTCTAACCCATAATTGGTTGTTATTTGCGAAATGAGAATTAATTCTTGGACTCCTTGGCTGGCTAATTGTCGCGCTTCGGCCACAATCGACTCGATCGAGCGGGATCTTTGATCACCGCGCAGGTGGGGAATAATACAGAAAGCACAGCGATAGTCGCAGCCTTCGGCTACCCGCAGATAGGCGACTCCTTCGGTAGTGGTGCGATAACGGGGCAGATTTTCGTCGGCGATAAAGGTGGGATCGGCGCTGACTTCTTTGACTCGTTCTCCCGTCTCTACCCGTTCGACAATCTCGACAATTTTCTGATAATCCCCCGTGCCGACAATGGCCACGGCTTCCGGCAATTCCGTCAGGAGTTCATCTTGGAAATGTTGGGCCATACAGCCGGAGATAATAATTTTTTTATTAGCTTCCGCCAGTTCCACGAGGGTGCGAACGGATTCTTCTCTAGCTGCTTGAATGAAACTACAGGTATTAACGATAACGTAATCGGCCAACTCCTCGTCATTATCTACGGGATAGCCGGCCTTGGCCAGCAGTCCTAACATATGCTCGGAGTCGATCCGGTTTTTCTCACAGCCTAGGTGTGAGATGGCGATGGTTGGCTTATTGCCCATGCGATCGAGTATCAACCAAATCCTAAACTTCTCTAATGTTAAGACATTTTAACGGATTCCGGACTTGATAAAATCATTAGCAGTTAAAATAATTTCCCCCCCGTGGAACCGTGGGTAGGCCTTCACCCTGTTAAAATGGGTGAGCGGCGCCTGGTTGGGGACGCTAAGAGTAGTAGACGCTGTGAATTTAATTGCAACTTTCAAGACAAAAAACCCGATTATTGGCGTAGTTCATCTCGCCCCCCTGCCCACTTCCCCCCGTTGGGGTGGTAGTCTCAAGACGGTGATCGAGCGGGCTGAACAGGAGGCGACGGCTTTGGCTGCTGGTGGTGTTGATGGTTTGATTATCGAGAATTTTTTTGATGCCCCCTTTACTAAGCAACAGGTGGATCCCGCCGTGGTTAGTGCCATGACTTTAATTGTTGATCGCATTAAAAATCTGGTGGTCTTACCGATTGGTCTTAATGTTCTCCGCAATGATGCCCATAGTGCCTTAGCGATCGCTACCTGTGTCAATGCCCAATTTATTCGAGTTAATGTGCTAACGGGAGTTATGGCCACCGATCAGGGCATTATTGAGGGTCAAGCCCACGAACTCCTGCGTTATCGGCGCGAATTGGGGTCTGAGGTCAAAATTTTAGCGGATGTTTTGGTTAAACACGCCCGCCCCTTGGGAACCCCTAATCTGACTACGGCGGTGCAAGATACGATCGAACGGGGACTAGCAGACGGGGTGATCCTCTCCGGTTGGTCCACCGGTAGCCCCCCTAGTTTTGAGGATTTGGAACTGGCAGTGGCGGCGGCCAAGGGAACACCGGTTTTTATCGGCAGCGGGGCTGATTTGGACAATATTGGGCGGTTGCTGCCGGCTGCCGATGGGGTGATCGTGGCTAGTTCCCTCAAGCGTCATGGCAAAATTACTGAACCAGTGGATCCGATCCGGGTGTCGCAATTTGTGGAAACGGCCCGGCAGATCAACGATCAAAAGGCAAAAATTGATAATTCGCTGCCTTCTTTGCCTCTGTCCACATAACCCCTTGCTAGAATGGCGGATAGTTTCAGGGGATAGCGATCCTAAGTTTTTAGGAATTGAAAACGTCCTAATTAACACAATATGGTTAGGGAATTTTTCCTTTCAACAAAGTACATTTAGATTTCTCTCCTGACTCCTGACTCCTGACTCCTGAATTCTGCTGTAATTTAATCTAAATAATATTATGCGTCGTCGTTCTGTACCTTGGATTCATCGCTACTCCCGGCCCCTAATTGGGGGCGTTTCGATCGTGGGGGCGATTCTGACCGGCTATTTAACCATTACCAAACTGACGGGAGGGGCTGCAGCCTGTACCGCCGGGGCTAGTGATGGGGCTGGTTGTACTGGTGTGCTTAATAGTCCCTACGCTACGGTGTTCGGGCTGCCCTTGAGTTTGTTCGGTTTTTTGGCCTATATTGCCATGGCGGTTTTTGCCCTCACTCCTCTATTTATTAATGGGGAAACTCAGAAAAATCTCCGCAAAAGTTTAGAAAATAATACTTGGTTATTGCTGTTAGCGGGGGCGACGGCGATGGCGGTATTTAGTGGTTATTTAATGTATATTCTAGCCACGGAATTAAGGGAATTGTGTCCCTACTGCATCACTTCGGCTTTGTTCGCTTTAACTTTATTAATTCTCACAATTGTCGGTCGTGAATGGGAAGGTTTAGGACAAATTATACTGCCGATGGTTGTGGTGGCCATGGTTACTTTGGTGGGAACTTTAGCGGTTTATGCGGGAGTAAATTCCCCGACGGTGACAGGAGGAAAAGAAGAAATTACCCGGCCAATGACAGCTGCTACACCTCCCTACGGTTGGGAAGTAACCACGGTTTCGGGAGAGGCAGAAATCGCCTTAGCTAAACATTTAAAAGCAATTGGTGCGAAAGAATACGGGGCTTTTTGGTGTCCCCACTGTTACGATCAAAAACAGTTATTTGGTAAGGAAGCGGGAGAAATCCTCAAAAAAGAAAGGGTTTATATCGAATGCGATCCCCAAGGGGTTAATGGTAATCCCCAAGCTTGTCGCGATGCCGGAATTAAAGGTTTCCCCACTTGGATTATTAAGGGTCAAGAATATTCGGGAACCCAAAGATTAGAGAAATTAGCGGAGATTTCTGGTTATACCGGCCCGATGAATTTTAAATATACAGTTCCGGGACGCAATTAGGAAAATATTTCGGGGCTGAACAAGGTTCAGCCCCGAAATTTTATGGTGTTTGTTCTCTAGATAAAGTAGAACCTGAATTTTGATTTTAGCAATAGAGGGAGATTGAAAGTTGCCAGATTTTGATCAACCTATACCCCAAGAAAAACTTGACATTATTGAGAAAACTAGAGCCAATTTATTTGTTTGGCGAGGTCAGTTTTCACCCCAACTGATAGAGACTATATTAAGTTTCTATTGCCCATCTAATTCGGTCATTCTCGATCCTTTTGTGGGTAGCGGAACTGTCTTACTAGAGGCAAGTTATTTATCCCTAGAAGCTTATGGATTTGAGATTAATCCCGCTGCTTATATCATGAGTCGTACCTATGAATTTATCAATGATTCTCAAAAAAAAGAAGTTCTTAAAAACCTGAGAAATATCGTCGATCAAGAATTTCCTTTGAGAATTTTTGAAGTCAGTGACCAAGTAGAAAATTTAGTAGATAAATTGCAAAATACTAGGAATATGCTACCGGATCGGTCAAGGGTTTTATTTGATGCTTTGGTAATCCTTCTTGATGTGTGTAACAATAAAATTACTCAGGAATTTATTCAGAAAAAATTTTTACATCTTAGCAATATAATTACTAAGCTACCTTACTCTCAAAAGCCGCTCAGGGTTGGATTATCTGATGCTCGTTCTCTCCCACTAAAAAATAATCAGATAGATTTTGTTGTGACTTCTCCACCCTATATAAATGTTTTTAATTACCATCAAAATTATCGTCAATCTGCTGAAATCTTAGGATGGGATTTACTCAAGATAGCCAAGTCAGAAATTGGCTCTAATAGAGCAAATAGGAGTAATCGTTTCTACACTGTAGTACAATACTGTTTAGATATGGGTGACATTTTAAAGGAACTGGCGAGAGTCAGCAAGCAGCAAGCAAGAATTGTTTTAATTGTAGGACAAGAATCTAACGTTCTTGGCGTACCTTTTTATAATGCTGATATTATTGAAAAAATAGGGGTCAAAGCCAAACTATTTCAGAAAGTATTAAGACAAAAAAGAAAATTTAAGAATAAATTTGGTAAAGTTATTATAGAGGATATAATTAATTTTATCAACCTAAATAATCAAGTTAGCCAAGAGGTAATAGAACAAATTTCTAGAGAGGTAGCATTCGAGGTATTGGAAAGCAGTAGGCTTTTTGTATCTTCAGAAAACCAGCTATGTTTAGAATCAGCAATTGCCAAAGTCAATAATATTCAAAAAACACCAATTTTAGATAAGAGATTATATATTGACCTTTGAACATCAACAAAAATACATGAACGAATTTTCCCGTCCTCACTACACAAAACTAACTGCCTGTCTTAACAATCCTCGGTTGCCAGAAGCTGATCGGGAACGTTTAGAAGAAGCTATTATAAAATATCGCCAGTGGATTATCGAGTTAGAATCGATTAATTCTGGTCAAGCAGATGCAGTAGAAAAGCTAGTGTCAGCTACTAACCGATATAAGCGTTTTATTGAACTTGACTTAATTTTTGATAGTTCAGATAACTTTTTGTATAGACAGAAGGGACAGTTAAAATTAGACAATACTATATTAGAAGAATTTTTACCCCAGCTGGTTTTCCGTAGTTTACAAGGAATAGATAACTCTTTTGAATTGGGTCCAAGAAATACCTTCTCTGGACTAAGTTTCCTATCCTCTCTCGGCAATATTGGTCAAGGTGGTCAAGCAAATATTAGAAGCAAAAATCAGGATTTTATACTGGTCAAAAAGTTATATCTAAAGTCATCTTTTGACCCAGAATTTCAAAATCATGAATTGATTGAGTCTCATCTTGGCTATGTTTGTGCAGAGTGCAAAACTAATTTAGATAAAACTATGTTTCAGGAAGCTGTAGCCACAAGTAGAGATTTAAAAATTGCCGTTCCTAACTCTTTATATTTTTTGATTTGCGAATTTCTTGATATGACACCAGTTTCAATAATTTCTACTCAAATTGATGATGTGTTAATTATACGAAAAACTAAGCGTATGACCGCTAATCTTCGACAAGAGTATCGCTCCTCAAAAGCAAGACAGCTGCACAGACAGGAATATGTAGATTTTTTGGATGCTTCTCAATATTATCCCGATGTGTTTCAAAGGATGATCGATAAAATACAAACTCATATTGATAATACAAACCCATCACTGGAAAATGTTTTATATCAAGGATATTTCTAAAAATTTTCTCGACATCAAGTTTAGCTACTTTGATTTATAATAAAAACGTAGATAAGTTGCTAATTATCGGTTATGACTCAGGTAAATCTACAAAAAGCCGCTAATATTCTCGGTGTAACTACCGCAGAAATACTAACATGGCAAAAGAAAAAATTAATCAAAGGTCAGAAAATCAATCAAGTTGATTGGTTATTTGATCTCGAGCAATTAACCAATCTTAAAAATAACCAATCCCCCGGAGAATTGAGAATTTTACAAACTGTTGAGCCAACTAATTACACGGTTATCGAATTATTTGCTGGCTGTGGTGGTATGGCTTTAGGTTTAGAAAATGCGGGACTAAAAACCCAATTACTGGTGGAAATTAACCAAGATTGTGTTAATACTTTAAGGCTCAATCGACCCCAATGGAATGTTATAAATCAAGACATAAAAAAGATTAAATTTTCCGATTTTATAGACAAAATAGATATTGTAGCTGGAGGTTTTCCCTGCCAACCTTTTAGTTATGCTGGGTTAGGAAAAGGATTAGAAGATTTGAGAGGAAGCCTATTTTTTGAATTTGCTCGTTGTTTACAGGAAGTGCAACCTAAAATCGCTATAGCCGAAAATGTTCGAGGATTATTAAGCAATAAAAAAGGAGAAACCCTGCAATTAATGATGCAAGCTTTACAGGAAATCGGTTATTATGCTGCTTATCAAGTTTTATCGGCTCAATTTCTTGATGTTCCCCAAAAAAGAGAAAGATTAATTATTATCGCCACCCGTCAAGACCTAAATATTAAACCGATTTTTCCCCAATATAAAAACTATACTATTTCTCTGAAAAAAGCTCTAGAGAATTGTCCAAGTTCTCCAGGAGTAGAATATAAAGAAAGAAAAAAAGAGATTATGTCCTTAGTTCCCGCAGGAGGAAATTGGCGAAATTTGCCGATGGATATTCAAAAAGAATATATGAAAAATAGTCTCAAAAATCACGGCGGACGGACAGGATATGCTAAAAGATTATCTTGGGATGAACCGGCTTTAACTATTACCTGTAGTCCGGCACAAACCCAAACAGAAAGATGTCATCCCCAAGAAACTCGTCCTTTGACTGTGAGAGAATATGCACGAGTGCAGTCCTTTCCCGATGATTGGCAATTTACCGGTAATTTAACCTCTCAATATCGACAGATTGGTAACGCGGTTCCCGTTAATATGGCCTATCATCTTGGTGGCTGTTTAATTAATATGTTGCAAGGGGATTATCTGGGGGAAACACAGCCAAAAACCGAACAGTTAAGCATTCCGGGGTTAGAAGTTAATTAATTTTGACTAAAAGTAAATAGTTTTTACCTAATCAGCAACAGCAGCAGAAAAATTAAGTAGTTATACTAAATCCGTTGAGTAACGCACAGAAAACGGGTTTCTCCGAGAAACCCGTTTTCTACTCATGCACTCATGCAAAAAGGGGAATGAATAATCAGTCTTTAATAACCAGATTTAGTATAACTACTTCTTGCATGAGTTCCTATCCTCAGCCAGAAATTGATTTTGTCCGATTTTACTGTCCGGGATCTGTAGGGTTGATTCATGAATCAACCCTACCCCACCAGAAATTGATTTTGTCCGATTTTACTGTCCGGGGGGAATAACCTCTAATGGAATACTTTCAGTTTCTCCATCTTTAGATGGATTGACATCGGGACTTTGTTCTGCATCTGGAGTTTTTTCCACCGCTTTGGTTTCTGAGGTGGGGGGATTTTCGGGGGGTACTTCTGGACTGGGGTTCTTTTCCGGGATGGGGGTGAATTCCACCGGGGTTTCCCTTTCAGGAGAGGGGGAAACTTCGGGGGAAGGTTCGATATTACGGGTACTTTCCGCGGGAGTTTCTTCTATCCGGGGAGATTCTGGGGTAGTTGCGGGGGTAGTTGCGGGGGTGTCTTCCCTGGTTTTTTGTTCTTCCTGGGGACAGGCTGCCGATTCTAAACCGAGATGACATCGGACTTCCTCCCGTCCCAAAGACACGGCAATTCCCGACACCGACATTAATAAAGCTAGGATGGGTAAGATATTCTTCATAAAATTAGACTTGATTCTACTCCTCGACATCACATTGTCTATTTTAGATAGGATCGAACTGATATTGAGAACCCTTTGGCCCCTCATTGCCGCGATTAGCGCGTACTAGGGGAACTTGATTAAAAATGTTAAAATCCGTGGTGCTTCCCTGCAAGGTGATTCCTCGATTTAAAGTTTCGACTACAGTAGCACGGTCAGAACTTTTAGCGATCGCTTTTCCTAATACTTTCATGGTATCGTAGGCGGTAGCAGTACGCCAACTGACGCGACCGCGCCAACTTTTCAGCGCATCTTTGGCAAAAGGATCCGTTGCTTGGAAACTCCAAGGTACTGCTAAAACTAATCCGTCGATGCTATCGGCTCCTTGAATAAGTATATCGGGTGTATAAAGTTCATTTCCGCCTAATAATAGCATTCCAGACGATTCTTGGGCAATAGCCACGGCTTGATCAATGCGATCGCCATCTTTACTCAAGGCCAAAAATACCACCTTAGCGCCGGCTTGTCTTGCCTGATCTATGGCAGTTTTAGCATTAAAATTGGCTTTAGTTGTGTCTATTTCCTTAACTATCTTGCCTCCTGGTTGCTTTATTGCTTTAGCAAAGGAATCCCTTAATTTTTGACTATAGGGACTATCGGAATTATAAAAAAGAACCACTGACGGAGACTTCTTTTGCTTACTAGCATAATTAGCCAAAGTTTTGGCCACTGCTTCCAGATAACTACCCAAAACTTCCTGAGATTTATCCTTAAGGGGAATAGTTTTCAGGGTTAATTTTCCCGTTTGACTAACACTGGTAGTCAGGGGAGAGAGAATCGCTAATCCTTCTTTTTCGTAACTTTCAATCGCTTTTTGACTAAAAGGATCGATTCCGTGGCCCATAACTGCCAAAACTTGACCGGATTGAATCAGATCATCGGCTATCGCTTTTGATTGTAACCCACCACCATCATTAGCGATGACTATTTCCAAAGGATTACCCGGATTAGAATTATTAAACTCCTCTTGATACCTGGCCACACCTCGGAGAATTTCCTTGGCGCTGTTGGGGTCGTTAGCGATGGGGACAACGACGGCTATAGTATTTTGATTACCTTTTTGTCTAGCTTTGGCGTTATTGTAATAGATTTTGCCCTCCGGGTCGTTTGCTTGGGGAGTGGCCGCCAGTTGGTAAACTGCGATCGCATTTGCCCAATCTTCCTTTTTAAAGGCCGCTGCGCCTTTTTCTTTGTTAGGAGTGGAATTAAGCAGTATTTTCTCACCTTGGCTAAATAAATCGGGATTTTTAGCCGTATTACTCACAAAAGTTGCCTTAGATTGCCTATCTGGGGTTTTTTCCCCGACAACTGGGGAAGTATCGGGTTTGGGAATCAGCATTTGCAATAGACTCCAACCCCCTAAACCTGCGGTTAAAGCGGTAATTATCAAAGCGAAGGGAAGTAACCAGTTAGATTTTTGGCCGACTCTAGTTGTACCCCCCGGGGAGACCACCACCGTGGTTTTAACCGTCGTTGTTACGGGATCCATCGCTTCCCTAGGCAGGCCACAGATAGGACAATCAGGAGTAGTATTTTCGCAGGGTTCATGACCTCCCGCAATCGCTTGCGGATAAGTTTTACCATCTTTAGGGATACCGTCACATTGCCAAGTAGTCATAATCAGTTATCAGTTATCAGTTATCAGTTATCAGTGGGTAAGTTATCAGTGGGTAAGTTAACAGTTATCAGATGTGAGTTTTTAAGTGAGCAGTATTAAATAGAAGTTTCTTGCCATCTTTTCACTGTTTACTGATCACTGTTTACTGATCACTGTTTGAGGACGTTGTCGTAAGCTTTGGAAATAGAGGCCACCGATAAGCAGTAAAAAGAGGATATAGGCAACAATTTGACTGATATAGAGGTTTTGACGATAACCAAACAGAGATTTGAGGAGGAGTCCGGGGAAAGTGCGATCGCTCAAAATTTGGGAACCGTCCCAAACTTGAAAACCGAGAAGACAGGAGGAGGGGAGAGAAGGACAGAAATGGCGATAAAAAGGGTCAATTTCACTTAAAAGACTGATTCCTGCGTCGATATGTTTCAAAACACCGATGAGTAATCCCGCAACGATTAAGAGGAGGAAAGTCCCCATAATTTGGAAAAAGAGACGGATATTAATTTTTACTCCCCCCGCAAATAGGAGAATTCCCAACAAGGTTGCGACACTTAACCCCGCTATCGCGCCGAGAGTTTGTATCTGCCAATCTTTTTGGAATTGGGCCAGGATAAAGAGGACAGTTTCAAATCCCTCCCGCAAGACAGCGATAAAAACGAGCAGAAAAATCGCTTTTCCTGCCCCATTTTCCGCTTTTAAACCCGCTTTTACCGCATTTTCTACCTCAGATTTCAAAGATTTGGCCTGTTGAGTCATCCAAATTAACATCCAACTCAACATCAAAACGGCAATTAGTCCAAAAGTGGCGGCCAGTAATTCCTTGATCATTGGTACAAATGGACTAGGAGAAGCATCCACTTGCAAAAGGATTCCCCCTAGCAAAACACCGACCAAAACACTAGCGACTACTCCCGCACCAATACCACGATACACCCATGAGTTAAGTTGCGATCGACCGGATTTTTGTAAACAAGCGAGGACAATTCCCACCACTAAAGCGGCCTCGAAACCTTCCCGGAGAGTGATAATAAAAGTGGGTAAAGCGGAACTGAGATTCATAAGCTAGTCGATAAACTCTAGCTTTGATCCTAGCTCAAGCAAAATCCCGCAGCATCTTGCGAATTTCCAGATTGTGTAATTCTTCTTGTCCAATCATACCGCGAGCGAATTCTTCTAGGTAAATACTGGCATCTTCGACGGTTTCTAGGAGTGCTTTGTACAAATCAAGGGATTTTTTCTCATGATTGAGGCTCTCACTCAAGATTGCTTTGATATTATGTTCATAGCTTTCCTCGATGGGGGCAATTTTTAAACTAGGATGACCTTCTAAACCGGTGAGAATTTCCCCAACTTGTTGCGCGTGGGTGAGGGATTCCGTGGCCTGAGTCTGGAAAAATTGGACGATGGGGATGCGATGGGGACCTGTCACCATCAGGGAATAGTGGGTATAACGGACAACTCCCGCTAGTTCAAATTCCATGATTTCGTTCAGTTGTTCGATGGTTTTGTCTCTGTCTAGTTCTCGCATAGGATTCTCAATAATTTTTCTCTAATTGCAATTGTAGCTAATCCAAACCGGCTAAATGAATCTAAAAACCTTGTTGGCTAATATTTTTAGGCTTTTTTGCCATTAAAAAAGTGCCAGATATTGGAGCAACCGGGGGGACATTTTAGGCACTTTTTCCCTGAAAATGCCTAAAATCCCACACCCCACGAAAAACCCTTTCAGCAAACCCTAGGTGCTGCAAAAAGACTTTAGCTGGGGTAATAGCAACTCAAGAGGTCATTAAAGGTTTCATTTTGCCTTAAACCATCGAAAACAAAGTTACTACGCGCTAATTCGCCGCAAATATCTGGTTCTATGTCTAGAGCTTCCCGTAAACAGTTGATCGCTTTTTGTTGTTGACCGAGAGCGGCATAACAGCAGGCGGCATTATACCACGCATAGCGATCATCTCGATCGATTTTTAACGATTCTTCATAACAGGCGATCGCTTCTGTTAAACGCTGTAATTCCTGTAGGATCACACCCTGTTGATACCAGGACCAGTAATCTTGCGGTCGGATATCGAGGGCGGTACGATAATTAAATAAAGCCTCTTGGGGATTGCCCCAATCCCGGAAAGCGTCGCCGCGACGATACCAGGCCCAATAATCCCGGGGTCGCGCTCCCAAGGCCAGATCGTAGGAAGTAATAGCGCGTTCGTAATTTTTCAGCAATCGATAGGCCTCCCCTTGCCGGTAGGCCGCCCAATAGTCCCCCGGACTATGACTTAGGGCCCGTTGAAAACAAGCGATCGCTTTTTCGTAGTCCTTTAATTCCTGTAGATAAACACAACCTTGATCGTACCAAGCCCAATAGTTATCGGCCTTTACCTGTGCGGCGTTAGCGTAACTTTCAGCCGCTTCTTCATACATTCCCAAGTCTTCTAGTATCATACCCCTTTTGTACCATGCCCAATAATCATCTGGATAATATTCTAAGGCTTTTTCGTAGCTGATTAAGGCTCCAAAATAGTCCATTCTTTCTTTTAAAATATTGCCTTGGTCATACCAATCCCGATAGGTATCCGGACGGCATTCGAGCGCTCGATAGACAGTGAGTAGATAGTTCATAGTTATTAATCTTTAACGGAGGCAGGAGTCGGTCGTCAGGAGGCAGGAGAATTAAGAATGAGCATTAATTAGGGCTGGCTGAATAAATGTGAAATGTAGGCAAGGTAAGGGTTTTGTGGCTTTACGAGCGAAACAGGTGCCAGATTTTGAGAGAATCATGCTTCAAAACCTTGTGTCTTCATCGGCCCGCGTCCTGTAGGGGCGAAGCATTCGGGCAATAACCTATCGGTGAAACCGTAGATTTTCTATCCGAATGCTTCGCCCCTACTTTTTGCCGCAAACCCTAATTAGAGCCGTCAGTCTTATCAGTTATCAGTTACCAGTTATCACTGGGGGTGTTCAGTGAGCAGTGGCGGAAACGGCGATCGCAATTGATCGCCATTCCTAGTTATACTTTTAGAACAGATTCAGATCCGTTAAAGCGCCGAGACTGCTAGAGGAGACTAACTTGGCGAATTTGCCGAGAATTCCCGTTTTATAGCGTGGGGGCCGCGGTTGCCAATGGTTACGACGACGGGCCAATTCTTCCTCCGATACATTTAACTGCAAGAGACGCTGACGAGCATCAATAGTGATTTGATCCCCCTCCTCTACCAGAGCAATTGTACCACCCACCGCCGCTTCCGGAGCAACGTGACCGACCACCATGCCATAGGTTCCCCCGGAAAAACGACCATCGGTAATTAATCCCACGGAATCCCCTAAACCGGCGCCGATAATTGCCGAAGTGGGGGCTAACATTTCCCGCATACCCGGTCCGCCTACTGGTCCCTCGTAACGGACAACCACCACATCCCCGGCTTGAATTTTTCCAGCTAAAATTGCCTCTAAACAGGTTTCTTCCGACTCAAACACCCGCGCAGGTCCGGTGATGACTGGAGTTTTCACGCCGCTAATTTTAGCCACGGCCCCCTCTGTGGCCAGATTTCCTTTTAAAATGGCTAAATGACCCTCTTTATAGACAGGATTGCTAAAAGGACGGATAACGTCTTGGCCTGAGGGCGGTTGGTCGGGAATATCGGCTAAAATCTCGGCGATAGTCTGACCGCTAATGGTGAGGGCATCCCCGTGTAGTAAACCATTAACCAGGAGAATTTTCATCACTTGGGGAATACCGCCGGCTTTATGCAGATCCACGGTAACGTAACGCCCGGAGGGTTTAAGGTCGCAGATAACCGGTACACGCTGGCGGATGGTTTCAAAATCATCGATCGATAATTCTACCCCGATGGTGCGGGAAATGGCTAAAAGGTGCAGGACAGCGTTAGTGGAACCTCCCACCGCCATAATTACCGAAATAGCGTTTTCAAAGGCTTTACGGGTCAAAATTTGGCTAGGGAGAATCTGTTTTCTAACCGCCTCGACCAAAACCTTGGCCGATTCTTCGGTACTATCGGCTTTTTCCGCATCTTCGGCGGCCATGGTCGAGGAGTAGGGTAAACTCATCCCCATGGCTTCAAAAATGGAAGACATGGTATTAGCAGTAAACATTCCACCACAGGAACCGGCCCCGGGGCAAGCGTTGCGTTCAATTCCGATGAGGTCTTCTTCACTGATTTTACCGGCGCTGTACTGTCCCACGGCTTCAAAGGAACTGACCACGGTTAAATCGCAATCTTTGTAGCGCCCCGGTTTAATCGTGCCACCATAGACGAAAATAGCGGGAATATTCATCCGGGCCATGGCAATCATTGCCCCCGGCATATTTTTGTCACAACCCCCGATAGCGAGGACTCCATCGAGACTTTGACCATTACAGACGGTTTCAATGGAATCGGCGATTACTTCCCTAGAAACGAGAGAATATTTCATCCCTTCTGTTCCCATGGAAATCCCGTCGCTAATGGTGATAGTCCCGAAAAGTTGCGGCATTCCCCCCGCTAATCTCGTGGCTGCTTCGGCACGCATTGCTAAATCATTAATTCCCATGTTACAGGGGGTAATGGTGCTAAATCCGTTAGCGATGCCGATGATTGGTTTGCTAAAGTCCTCATCCCCAAAACCTACCGCTCTTAACATGGCCCGATTCGGACTGCGTTGGGTACCTTGGGTAACAATGCGACTTCTGTAGTTATCTGCCATAACTTTATCTTTCTCCAATGGCGGCTGATGTGTGCGATCGCTGCTCAAGTTCTCTAATCGCACCTTTATTTCTATTTTCTGACTTTTGGCCGCTCTGAGCAGGTTTTAGGACAGCCCATCTCTAAAGAAAATATAAAACTGTGGGAGTAATGAACTATTCCCCACCGCTTCGCCAAGGGGCGAGTTTCTGACGCTTCTTTGTCGATGGTGGTTGGTGCGGACGGTAATGATTTGGTAGTAGTGGCGTAGCCCTCTTGCTTGAAGTGTGTAAAATATTTGTCATAAAAACAATTGGCTCAAATCAGTTTTTAATGAAGCGGTGTTATCATTTTAGCATACTTAACTCAGATAAACCCTAAAGGCTCTCCTAGAGTAGTTATGTAAAAATAGTAACAATCAAGGAAGATATTGAGACTTAAAGTTATCTCAAAAAATAGTTAGAATCCTTGGTTTGACAAGAAGATAGAAACTGTTATAGGCTAAAAGACATAGCTCAAGCCGAGTCTAAACTTAACATTTTATTATATAGGAAGGGGTTATGCTGTCACTTCACTGGCAAAATTGAGATGCTTCCAGCAAATATTTAAGGTAAAATTAGATAGACTATCTCCAAAACTTAATTAACAATTAGGAAACTAAGTCAATGCTACAATCAGTTAAAGGCATTTATAGACAAGGAAAGATCGAGCTTTTAGAAACTCCCAATAACCTAGAAGAAAGTTCAGTTATTATCACATTTTTAGAAGATAAACCAATCCAAAAATATCCCAAATTAATGTGCTTTGGAATGTTCACGGGGGATTATCAATCTACAGAAGAAGATTTTTCATTCGCCGAATTTCAGGGCGATGCAGATGACCACTTAGATTGGTCTTAAACCGATGAAATATGTGCTGGATACTCACGCCTTAATTTGGTTTTTAGAAGGGAATCCCCGATTGGGAAAAAATGCCAAAACGATCCTTTCTGACCCGAACAGTGAATTAGTTTTACCGGCTATTGTTTTAGCTGAAGCGGCTTGGATTGTTGAGCGAGGCAGAACATCAATCCCTTCGGTTTTAGAATTATTTAGGGTTTGCTGAATAAATCTAAAAACCTTGTTGGATAGGGTTTTTAGACTTGTTTTCCCTCAAAAAGTGCCGACCTTTGGAGTGATTGGGGGGAAAATTCAGGTACTTTTTCCCTGAAAATTAGGTAATTGGCCACCTCAAAACCGGTAAAACCCCACACCCTACCCCCAGGAAAAACTTTTTCAGCAGACCCTAAGTAGTCGTGAAAAGCTTAACATGAGCAGGCGTTGGGTTTCATGTTTCAAACCAACCTACGTTCTTTATAGAGTTTGTCAGCGAAACGTTTTTTTGTCTTAAAGTCCAGAAAAAGGGTTTCTCCGAGAAACCCGTTTTCTAGGTGACTTAGAAGGAGAGCTTAGACACTTAGATAAAGAAATTACCCACTGGAATGTTCCCTAAAGCTGGTAAAGTCCCAGTAAATCCAGTGATATTTACTAATAAATCATTGCTGGATTGGAAGCCAGCCGTGCTATCATTAATAACGAGATAAGTTCCAGCTATTGCACCGGTTGTTACCTGCACTAAGGCGGCACTATTAACCCCTAATCCTTGAT
>NZ_SFBV01000077.1:0-3320 GCF_007095585.1 Microcystis sp. M_OC_Ca_00000000_C217Col | reverse complement strand
TAAGACCAGAACAGAGTAAATCTGTTAAGGCAGGTGCGAAAAATCCTTCGGGAAAGAAGCAGAAACCTAAATCGTGAGGTTTGGGAATCACCGTCCGTTTACGGCGGTGAGGATGTCAAGGATGCTTGTATCCAGATAGAATATCAGCGTTTATTTGCCTAAAACAAAACCCCACCATCGGTGGGGTTTCGGGTTTAATTTAGGAAATCCTAGAAGGTAAAGGTTCCGCGCAGGGTGCCAATCCACTCGTTACCAGTGCCTTTGAACTGTTCAGGTGCAGAAATCCAGATGACACCGGGGGTGATAGAAATATTGTCGGTGACTTGGTACTTGTAGAACAATTCAACGTGGTAGGGAACGATGTTAGATACTTTTAGCCCCATGTCTCGGAAGCTTAAGTGACCGATGTAGGGCTGCGCACCAGCAAACAGACCTAAGATATTTCCTTCTTTACCTAAGTCGGGGAAGGCAATACCAGCACCGTAGGTCCACACTTCCGCATCACCGAGACCGAGTAAGCGCACGGTGGAGTAGGAACCGAAGGCACTCAAGCTGGCGAAACCAAGATTCACTGCACCGGTTAAACCGTAGCTATTGGATACTTTGGCTCCGAAGTTGAAGAAACCGACTTCATCCTGTAGGGTGACGCTATCAGGATCGTTGCCGTTGACGTTGAGCAGGGTGTTTAACTGAGTTTGGGAAAGGTTAGCGGCGGAAGTCCCCGTTACACCGAAGGAACCACCGTTACCGAAGATGGCGGTATCGGCACCTTGGTAGGCGTTAACGTAGGTGAAGCCAACGTTCAAGAAGTTAAAGAGGTTAGCGTTAATCTGTGCTAAAGCGGCGTAATCTCCGTTAAAGAGACCATTACCCGGGTTAGGATTGGCCGCAGAACTGGAGCCACCACCACCGGCTAAATAACCCAAGGATAGGGAGGTCGGACCGACAATGCTTTGAAGAAAGCCTAACTGTAGGCTAACACCGGCCCCAGAACCACCACCGATACGATAGATGGGGTTTTCGGATGCGAAGGTGGATAGCGCACCATTACCACCGTCGAAGTCTTCAAAGAAGGGGTTAGTGGTGGGAACGAAGTCATTCCAAATACCACCCCAAGCGGCGACGTAGGTATTGAAGCGACCAAAATAACCTAAGTCAATGGGGGTATAGTAGGCCAACCAGTCGAGAACCACATCGCTACCGTTACCGGCGGCGGTCCAAGTTTGATAAAGGGAAGGGCTTTGCAGATTATCGAATCTGACGGAAGCGGGATCACCATTTTGTAGTGTGGTGGTCGATTTGTAATCAAATCCGAAGGGAGTGGCGCTGCCGGCCGATAAACGGGTTTTTAATACGTCCTGACCGGTGAAGCTCGTGTTTAACAGCAAACGAGCGCGGTATTGCATGGCGGCCTGGGAGGCAGGGCTACCGGCACCGACCGTATCGGTGACAGCGAAAATAACTTCCCCAGCTAATTTGGTGGTGGTGGAGAATTGGTTATTTTCGAGGAAAGACACCCGGCTTTCTAAGTTATCAACTCTAGCTCCCAACGCCGCTAATTCGGCCTGGAACTCATCCATCAAGCGCTTGAGGGCATCTAAGTCTTCCTTGAGGACGTTGACACCATCTTGAATTAAACGTTCCATCACGTTTAAGCAAGCGTTTAAACCAGCCGCAAATTCCCAACGGGTTAAAGCTCGGTCGCCGCGGAAGGTGCGATCGGGATAACCAACAATACAACCATAGCGTTCAACTAAACTTCTCAGGGCCTCATAGGCCCAAGCGGTGGGAGAAACATCGCGCAGTTGGTTAACGCTGGTGACTTGATCGATGGTGTTGCCCTGTACGGGTGCAACTTGACCTTCGTTACCGTAGCGCTCGATCTGATTGAGTAATTCGCCAGTTCCTGCACTGTTGTCCTGAACTTGAGCGATTTCTAGATTGTTAAATTCGGTAGAAACACTGGTAGATTTGACGGGATCGAAGCTACTAGCATTAGCGGAAGCTACTAGGGTAGCCCCCAAAATTGCTGGGCTAACCAGCAATGATTTCCAGAACATTTTTAACATGATGGTTTTTTCCTCACACCTTATAGGTTGACTACACAGTTTGATGCCGCATATAGCCTTGCTATTCTTCTGCCATTATACACAACTTAATTACTTAGGGAAAGATGTGATCTCATTTTTTTCCCTCGACCAGTTGACAAAGTGGCCACTCTGTCGTCCCTGACGGCACTTAAACAAAACCTAAGAGTTGACACAGCGGCGAGGATATCAAAGTTTCTCCAATTTGCGCTTACGACCGATTGAGTAAAGAACGCCCAGAACGGCTCCCAAAATTAAATAAGCCAGCAGCGTAGGAATCACCTGCTGCTGTACGTCATTCAAAATAGCGATAAAAAAGGCTAAACCGACATTGCGAGCAATAGAGGAAATCGCGAGAATCGATCGCTGATCATCATCGGGACCGCCTAGAGCGTGTCCTATCCCTAGAGAGGCGATTACCATAATCAGAATTGCAACCAGTGGCAATCCCCAAACTTTCAACAATACAGGAAATCCCAAAAGACCGACTAAGATAGCTAAGAGCAAAAACAAACCATTAGCCATAAAAGTTAAGGGTTTGGCGATCTTTTCGGCCAATTTAGCGGCGAACTTTTGCATCAGAAGCCCGATACTGACAGGCAAGAACTGCACCATGGCGACTTGCTGGGCTACCTCTAAAACGGTTACATTCTCTGAAAGCCTCTCAAAGAGGGTGGTAAAAATAGCCAAGGTAAGGGGCGTAATCACAACCGCAAGTAAAGCCAGGGTGAGTTGGAGACTGGCTGAGTAACGGAATCTGACTCCCGCCATTTGCGATCGCTTGGTAGTTAGAGGCGCACCAGGGGAAGCTGCCAAAAATGCCAATCCAGCCATCACTTCTGGGGGTAAGTTAAATAGTTTTAACAGCAGGAAAACCAGCAAAGGCACTAGGACGACAACGGCTAGAAGCGCACGGAAGAGTAAAGCGGGTTTGCGCCAGAGGGAGAGCATTTTCTCGAAAGAGAGAGCGATCCCGATGGCTAACATCAGCGAAAAAATCGTGATTTTAACAAGGATTAGCAATATTGGCTTGACTTCGAGAGATATAAGGGAGTTCATCGGAAATTTTGGGTCTGAAACCCCGCCGTTCTAGGTTGGCTTTACGTTAGAATTGAAAGGCCAGTCTCGAAAACCAAGTGGACGGCGCAGCACCTTGAAAACTCGGCTTAGGGGGTTCCGACCAGAAAAGCTTGGCCGGGTAAAAAGTCGCGCGCAACAAGTACAAGAAGCTAT
>NZ_SFBV01000076.1:0-3678 GCF_007095585.1 Microcystis sp. M_OC_Ca_00000000_C217Col | reverse complement strand
GGAACTCGCCTTTTCTTTGATCCGCCTCAAGCCAGGAAAACACCCCGATTTTTCTAGGGGTCTAACGGCTATGCGCCTTATCCAGCAAGCCTTTTAGTCGCCTTGTCACCCCTTGAAACAAATTGCTCATCGTCTCAAAATTACTGGTGCAAGTTGGGAATCTGGTAATGTACCGCAAGTCCTTCGTCATCGCTGTGCTTATCTAAATGGTTGCCTTTTTTAACTTTTTTATTGATCTCATTAAGCATTTCTACTTATTGCAAAGGTGAGATGCTCCCCTTCTGGTTTCTGTGTGGAAACGAGGTCTATGCTGATTTAGGACTAATGATTCCCATCACTCTAGTCTTAGATAATGCGGTTCTTCGGTTTTTGTTATGCAATGGATTGGCGATTTTTGTCAATTATTTTTGATCTAGAGCGAACTAATCAATTAAGTCTCTTGCCAGATAAGGATTTAGTCGATTTATGCCCCCCTATCGAACCATACTAAGTAACGAAGAACCGATAATGCCCGCTATCAAAAATGTAAAATTGTTGAAGAATTAGCTCTTTCCTTGTCAATAGAGCTACTCTATCTACCGTCTCGCTAATCTAAATTTAATTGAAAGGTTGTGGAAATTTGTCAGAAAGAAATGTTTATATGGTAAATATTATGAAAACTTTTTTTACTTTTCCTCAGCTATTTATGAATGTCTGAATGATGCCCATCTGAAACATAAAAAAGAACTGGATTTCTTGCTGACTCTACGATTCCAGAAGTTTAATAAATCTCAGATTATGAACGTCTAAAGTATATCATGCTAATAGAGAGGAAATAGAGCGAGACATAGCAGCAGAACAAACTGCCTATCAAGAACTCGCCAAACAACATTATCAAAAAAAAACAACTCCTAGAATGACCAAAATTCGTCTGTATTTAGATGAAGATACACTTTTATAAAATCCATACTAATTGGATTGATAACAGACAAAATCATTCAGGAATTATTTTAGGGGTTCAAAACTATTCCATTTTTGTGCTAGACTAACAATATAGTAGCCAAAGGGCATGAGGAGAATTTTCATTTCCTTGGAGAAACTGTCAGACTACTTTTGATATGAGGTGTGCCATGCGCAATCGCCAATTGACCCCCGACACCAAATCCCAGCACTCCCAGCCAACCAAGGAACGGGAAGCACAGAGGGCGACTGCCCAAGAAGATGTTCTGGCAACCCAACAAGACCCCCTAACACAGGTCATCAGTCCGATTGGCAGTGCTCCCTCGGCCAAAGTTCACGCTAACTTGCTCAGTCGGGCAACCTCAGACTACCCCGCCCGCGGCCGCCAACTGATGCTCCAGATGCAGCGGCAGTACGGCAACCGCTACGTCCAACGGGTAGTGGAACTGTCTCGCCAAGGACTGAGAGAAACCGAAGCCACGCCAGAGGTGGAAGCAACAATTGAACAGACACGGGGTGGGGGGCGATCGCTCGATGCTGGCATCCAGCGGCAAATGGAATCCGCTTTTGGCACCAATTTCAGTGAGGTGCGCGTCCATACCGACAGCACGGCTGATGCTCTCAATCAATCCCTCAGTGCTCGTGCCTTCACCACAGGACAAGACATCTTTTTCCGCCAAGGGGAATACAATCCTGGGAGTTCCAGTGGCAAGGAATTACTGGCCCATGAGTTGACCCATGTAGTGCAGCAAACGGGAACTGTGCGGGGAAAACTGGCGATCGGGGAAGCAGGCGATCGCTACGAACAGGAAGCGGACAAGGTAGCCTCGGAAGTCTTACAAAGACTCAATGCCGAATCGCCATCATCATCGACCGGACAGTCAGGAAAGGGTCAGCAATTTCAAGCACCGCGTCATACTACTCCGGGGAGTGAGCCAGCAGCAATGGGAGAACAGTCGAGTCTGCCTGCTACCAGTAGGGAACTGAAAGTCAATCCCCAGGTGCAGCGCCAGGAAGAACCAGACGAGGAACTCCAGGCGAAACCGAGTATTTCTGCACTCCAACGCCAGGAAGAACCAGACGAAGAACTTCAGGCGAAACCGAGTATTTCTGCCCTCCAGAGGTCGCCTTTATCCCCAGAGTTACAGCCAAATATTCAGAGTAAAGTTATACAGCCATATCGTTGGTCACGTTCAACACCTTTAACAACACTTTATGATTTTTTCACGGCTGCCAATTTTGAGTGGGAAGGGTTTAAGGATATAGTTGACCCTCGACGTTGGCGAATGAATCCATTAAATATTTATGAAGGATTGATGAATATGAGAAATGAGACAGATGGAGAGAATTATCATAGTAGTAGCAGGCATGGAGCACACAATACAGTAAGAAATGCGATGAATCGGCTTGCAAACCCATCAACAATGTTAGATTTTTATAACGACCATGGCAATGTACCTCCGTCAGGGACGCAAGGAAGATTTAACTCAGAAGCGTGGGAAAGTTTTTCATGGAGAAAAGCAAAAGAATTGTTTGAAAATGATATACGAGTTAATGTAGC
Source organism: Microcystis sp. M_OC_Ca_00000000_C217Col (assembly GCF_007095585.1). Classification (NCBI taxonomy): domain Bacteria; kingdom Bacillati; phylum Cyanobacteriota; class Cyanophyceae; order Chroococcales; family Microcystaceae; genus Microcystis; species Microcystis sp. M_OC_Ca_00000000_C217Col. The sequence goes on along the minus strand of NZ_SFBV01000076.1, from coordinate 1,178 downwards.
TTGGATACCTAGTCCTATTCCTGCAAATCAACGCAGTACATGGATTGTATGCCTTAATCATCAGAGGAGTGATGTTGGAATATCGCAAGCAGTATCTGCACCAATCCAATCAGTATCAGGGGTAAGAGTTGCCATAAACTATATACCAAATGTTGGTGGGGGGGTACAAGCCTGGAATGGACAGATGTATCCAACGCAGCCCATTGCTCCTGGTCCTGGACAAGTGCGTAATGGACATCCAGCGGGAAATATGAATGGAACAGTGCAAAATATTCCTTACCAGTTTTTGGGGTATTTTGGTATCTGATTTTATTTACATTGTAGAGTGTAGCGCTCTTGTAGGGTGCGTTCCCTGATGCAACTCTTGTGACTCTATGATTCAGATATTGGGAACGCACCAGGCTCATTTAGGTTATCAGTGCAATCGCCGCTCTTGTAGGGTGCGTTCCTTTCCACAACCCCCATGACCCACTCAATCCCCATTCAGGGAACGCACCATCCCCAACAAGTGCGATTGCGCTACCTGTCATTGAACGGATTGGAGAGAACCGCTAAAATAAATAAGGGACTTGCGTAAAAATAAGATGCCAGCTAGGAGGGCAGAACCGTCACATCCCATTTACCCACATTCCGCACCTTAGTCGTTGAAATCAACAGTTGCTCTAGCCCTTGTATAGCTGAACTTCCCCCATACATATATACCATAATAGCTGAAAACCCTTATCCATCAATGGATACACCCCCTTAACTTTTCTTAATGTACCCATGTAATTTGTAACATTTCTTAATGGACAAGAATTCTCTCCATTTGCTAAAATGATAGCCATGTATATAGAAAAAGTTCCTAACCGTAATTCTCCCCCCGCCGTTCTTCTTCGGGAGTCCTACCGAGAAGGAGATCAAGTCAAAAAAAGAACCCTTGCCAATCTCTCAAAATTACCCGATGATATTATCGACAATATAAAACTGGCTCTTAAAGGGGCAACACTGTCCATGACTGAAGGCATTCCCAATCATTTTGAAGTGATTAGAAGTCTTCCTCATGGTCATGTGATGGCTATTTGGCTCTTCTCGACTTTGTGTGATAATTTTTGCTTATGTAAGGTTAAATGCTTACTGGGCAAGACTTTTAGGACTATTTTGAAAGAAGAAACTATCAGTATAGACCTCGTTTACAC